>JAIEMN010000049.1 GCA_019752115.1 Gemmatimonadaceae bacterium | reverse complement strand
ACCTCAGATGTGCTACGCCGCGACCAGCCGGGGGAAGGCCTTTCTCATTTCAACTTGGATGTGATCAGTTCACCCCAAACTCAAAACCCTACCAGCGCACCGCGAAGTCGTAGAAGTCGGCCCCGCCACGGTTGTCGTTGACTCGGATGACGGCCGTGTAGCCGTTCCACGAACTCGGCTGCTGCGCGACGTACACTGCGCCCCGCCCGCTGCGCTGATCGATCTCGAGCGTGACGTTCCGCTGCGGCAGGCCACCGCCCCGGATGTTGAAGTTCACGTTCTGCGCGGAGACGCCACTGCGCGTGATGGTGTCCACGCGACGGCCACTGATGCGGATCTCGACCACATCGTCCACACGGCCGCTCCAGGTCAGCATGCCGGCGTCACCGTAGCCGCCACCGCCGTAGCCACCGTTGCCGTAGCCACCGTTGCCGTAGCCACCGTTGCGGTCGTCACGGTCGCGGTCGCGGTCGCGACGGTCCCGATCGTCCCAGCCGCCATTGCGGTTGTCGCGATCCCGGTCGCGATCACGATCGGCGCAATTGGAGGTGTTGCGGTTACGCCCCCAGCCCCAGCCGCGGCCGTTGTTGCCGGGGCGGCAGTCACTATCGCGCCGGTCGTCGCGGGGGTCGTAGCGATCGTCGCCCTGCCAGTACGCCGTCACGCGATAGTTGTCGGCGCCACCGCGCGGGTCGCGAATCCGAATCGTGGCCTGATAGCCGTTGCGCGGATTGGGTTGTTCGATGACGTCCACCTCGCCGCGTCCATTGTTGAGCTGCACGAGCACGGCGCCCACGGTGCGGGGCAGTGGCTCATTCACCCGCGTGCGATTCGGGAGATAGGCATCTTCGCCGCGCGTTTGCACGTCGCGCCCGCGCACGACGAGATACACCTCGCGATCAACACGCCCCGTCCAGGTGAAGAGCGTGCGATCGACGGGGAGCGCCTTGGCCGGCGTGGCGAACAGGGCACCCGCGAGCAGCGAGGTGGCCGCGAGCGCCGACCAGAGCAGCGGACGTGCCGACGCGTCCTGCTGGGGGCGGGCGACGGCGATGGACTCCGTGGACTGACGCGAACGAAACAGGATCATGGCTCCCTCCAGAGAGCGGTTCGACTCGCTATCGGGCAGGAGCGGGACCATCGGGCACGCGGTCGGCGCGGCGGTGCTAAGTCCTTACGCGGGTGCGTGTTCGGACAAACGCTCCCGAACGCCGTCGTTTGAGACTGTCCTCGGGAAAGGACACGAGGACACGCCTACGCGCGGACACCGCGGCGGTTGGCGCGAGCCAGCAGCACGGCGCCCAGCACCCCGGTGAGCAGCGAACCACTCAGGACGCCGACCTTGGCGGCGTCGAGGCGGTGGTCGTTGAAGGCGAGACCGGCAATGAAGAGCGACATCGTGAAGCCGATGCCCCCCAGTGTCGCTACGCCCACCACCCGATACCAATCGGCCCCATCGGGGAGGGCGGCGAGGCGGGCGCGCACCGCGAGCCAGGCGGCGCCGACAATGCCGAGGGGTTTGCCGACGATGAGCCCCAGAGCGGCGGCCAGCACCGCCGGTTCGCGCACGAAGGCGGGCAGGTCCGCCGGGAGCGTCACGCCGGCGTTGGCGAGCGCGAAGAGCGGGACCACGCCAAAGGTGACCGGATGCTGCAGCGCCCGTTCGATCCGATGCTGCACGCTGTGCGCCCCGCGCGCCGGAATGGTGAGCGCCAACAGCACGCCGGCGATGCTCGCGTGAATACCCGAGCGAAAGACGGCGAACCAGAGGGCCACGCCGAGCAGCGCGTACGGCCAGACCGCCGACACGCCACGGCGATTGAGCGTGACGAGCAGGAGCAGCAGGAGCGCGGTGACCCCGAGAACAGTCCACGCGACCTGCGGGGTGTAAAACACCGCGATCACCAGCACGGCGCCGATATCATCGGCGATGGCGAGTGCCGCGAGAAACACGCGAAGACCGGGCGGCACGCGATCACCGAGCAGCGCCACGATCCCGAGGGCGAAGGCGATGTCGGTGGCCATCGGGATGCCCCATCCAGGGGCGGCATCGGTGCCGCGCGCGATCAGGGCGTAGATCACCGCCGGCATCAGCATGCCGCCAATCGCCCCAACCACGGGGAGCGCGGCGCGTTGCCAGCTCGCGAGCGCGCCATCGAGCACTTCATGCTTGATCTCGAGCCCGACGAGCAGAAAGAAGAGCGCCATCAGCCCGTCGTTGATGACGTGCTGCAGCGTGGTCGGGCCGACGGCCAGATGCCAGACCGCGGTGTAGCTCTCCTGCCAGCGCGAGTTGGCCCACAGCAGTGCGCCCACCGCGCAGAGCAGCAGCACCAGTCCGCTCACCGCTTGGGACGGTGGTTGCGGACGGGCGGAGATGAGCCCGTCGTCGTCGGGCGTGGCGAGCGGTCCCGTCATGCGGGCAAGGTAACCGATGGCGCACCAATCTCCGCGCGGTGGTTGACGGATCCCGGGGCTGGTGCGTGTAGTATGGGAGGGCAGTGTGATACCGCCGCGTCGACGCCGACGCGACGAGCTGGCCCCGTTCGTCCCTGCGTTGCTCCGGAGTTCGCATGACCCCGCCACGGCCGTCGGTTCCTCCCGCGCGTTCGCGTGCCCGCCGCATCTGGCTGGCACTCGGCGTGGTCGCGGTGGCTGGTGCGGCCTTTGGTGCGGGCGTCGCGACCGAACGGCGTCGGGCGGCCACCGAAGGCGAGTGGAGCGATGCGCGATTGCTGAGCTCCGCGATCGACTCCGTGCGCGTGAATGCGCTCGATTCGCTGCCGAGCGACGAACTGATCCGCCGCGCCGTGTCGGGGATGCTGCGCGAGCTGCACGACCCGTATGCCGCGCTGCTGCGTCCGGACAGCTATGAGCGCTATCGCGGCTCGCTGCTGGGCGAAGGCTATGGCGTCGGGCTCACGCTCCGCCGTCAGCGCGAACCGGGGGCGCACGGGCGTGAGCCGAGCGTGGTGGTGAGTGTGGCGCGGGTCGCGCCGGGCTCGCCCGCGATGACGGCGGGCGTGCGGGCCGGTGATCGCATTCTGGCGGTGGATGGGGTGCCGATCGCCGAGGGATGGGGCCATCCGGCGCCAAAGGCGGACAGCGCGGCGCCGCGTTCGACTGCGCTGCCGGCCACCGAGCGTCTCACGCTCTGGCGTGCGCCGCAGGGTGACACCGCCACGGTCGAGGTGCGCCGTGTCTCATGGCATATGCCGGCGGTGAGTGAACAGGGGATGCTGACCGACTCGGTCGGGTACGTGCGCCTGGCGACGATGTCGGCCAAGTCGAGTGAGGAGCTCGAGCATGCCGTGGACGGACTGGTCGATCGCGGCGCCCGGGCGCTGGTGCTCGATCTGCGCGGCAATACCGGCGGGCTCTTCGAGGAGGGGGTGCGGGCCGCCGGCCTGTTCCTGCCGCGCGGGGCGGTGGTGGCGTCGCTGGCAGGGCGCGCAGGGGCCGCGCCGCAGCCACATCGCGGCAAGCGGTCGCGTTGGGCGGATCTCCCGCTCACGGTCCTGGTGGATGGCAATACGGCGAGCGCGGCCGAAGTCGTGGCGGCGGCGCTGCACGACTACGACCGCGCGCTGCTCGTCGGCGCGCCGACCTACGGGAAGGGGGTGGTGCAGCGGGTCGTCACGCTCTCCACCGATCTCTCGCTACGGCTGACCACGGCGCGTTGGCTCACACCGCGCGGGGTCTCGCTGCAACGCCGACAGGGTACCGGCGCCGATGCGCGTGGCGGGTTGCTCCCCGATGTCGTGGTCGATGATGCGACGCGACGGGACCCGTATACCGTCCCCGCGGGATGGGGGGCGACGGCCAGCATTGCGGTCGCGCGTGCGGCGGACTCGGTGGCCATGCAAGCGCTGCGCGACGGCTGGGCGGTGTCGCCGCTCGCCTTGCTGGAGTCACGGTTGCGGATGGCGCTGACGACCCGCGCGCCGGCCACCGTCCGCGACGCGGTGGCGCGCGCCGAGTGGATGACCGTCGCCACGCGCATGGCCACGGTGCGGGTGCTGGAAGTGGAGCGCGAAAACGAAGCGCTGCTGCGCTACGGGGTGCGCCACGACGCGACGATGCGCGCGGGGCTCGATGTCGTGGCACCCGGCGCGGTGGTAGGCGGCGTGGCCCTGCGGTGAGGATGGGGCTGCTCGCGCTGCTCGTTGGGAGCGCTCTGGCGCAATCGCCGACGCCGTCGCCCGCGTCGCAGTCATTGGATCAGTGGATCATTGCGCGCTATCGTGGCGCGGGGCTGCGCCCGGACACGGCCAACGCCCAGCCGTCGCTGGCCACGACCCAAACACCACCGCGCATCGAAAGCGTCGCCGAGGGCATGCGCGTGGATTCGCTGTGGGCGGTGCACTTTACCGGCGCGGAGCCGTCGCCGGCGTTTGCGGTGAACGCCACGGTGCGACTGACCGGCCCCACCGGGACGGTCACCCCGTTGACGGCACGCGTCGTGGCGCGACGGCCGTTCCGAGCCCCGCGCGTCCCGGGGGCCTCGCCGACGCGAGCCGACGCGTGGCGCGAGGGGTGGGCGTATCTTGTAGTCCTTCCCCATGACGCCGGCCGACGCGTGGCCCGGTATCGCGGGTGGTTGCTGTTCACGGCGCCGCGGACGGCGCGACCTCCTTCGGCTTCTCGTTCATGATTGGTGCGATGGCGCGCGGTTCGCGCCGGGTGACAGGCGCAGGCGTGCTAATGCGCGCGACGATGACCGCCGCGATGACGGTGGCGCTGCTGGCGCACGCGACGGCGCACGCCCAGGACGCGCCGCCGGTGGCGAAGCCGGCGAGCGCGACGTGGCGCAATCCGGCGGCCGATAGCCTCGTGATGCGCGCCATCGGACGCCGCCGGCTCCAACTGGCTGACAGCACGCTGCTCAGCTACACCGCCGATGCCCACGGCTTTCTCGCGTTTCTCGGGCAGCTCGGCGAAGGGACGTGGATTCCGCCCAAGGTGGTGCAGAGCGAAGAGCTCGCGTTGACCATTGCGTGGTGGCAGCCGGGGCAGAGCGCGCAGCGCCTTGTGGGGCGGCGTGACACGACCCTGTTGCCGGCCGATGTGGGCTACTATCGCGATCGCTACGGCGTGGTGCTCGATAACCTCCCCGATCGCATTCGCCTTGGCGATGGGCAGGATGTGCGCGATGTGCCGCATCCGCTGGCTGCGAACGCCATGAGCTTGTACGAGTACGCGATCGGGCGCCCGCTCACGATCACGATTCCCGGCCGCGCGATTCTGGTGGATGAAGTGAAGTTCCGCCCGCGCAATGCGGCGATGGCGGCGGCGGTGGGCTCCGTCTATCTCGATCGCGCAACGGGCGCGGTGGTGCGCCTGTCCATGACGTTTACGCGGGCCGCGATCATCGACAAGCGCATCGAGACGCTCGTGGTGACGCTCGAGAATGGCCTCGTGCGCGAGCGATACTGGTTGCCGCGCCGACAGGAAGTGGAGGTGTCGCGTGGCAGCACGTGGTTCGACATCCCTGCGCGCGGCATCGTGCGCGGCAAGTGGGAGATCTCGGGGTACACCGTCAACGAGCGCGTCCCCGATGCCACGAAGGTGATGCCGCGCTGGAGCTCGGCGCCGCGCGAGGAGCTCCTGGCGCACAAGTTCGAGGGGCGCGTGGTGGATGTGCTGCCGCCGGAGATCCAGGTCGCCACGAGTGAAGATGTGGTGCAGGCGCGCGTGCAGGCCGAGGCCGCGGTGCGCGCCGCCATGCTGGCGCGACCGGCGACGGCGTCTGTCTCGGGGCGTGGCATCAGCGACTTCGGGCGCTTCACGCGCGCGGAGGGGCTCGCGCTGGGGCTCGGTGGCACGCACAAGAGCGGACACGGGCTCATGCTGAGTGCGCGGGCGCGCTATGGCTTCAGTGATCAGCAGGTGAAGGGGCAGGTCGCCATCGCGCGCGTGCCCGCGTTCGGCCGCGTGCCCACACTGCAGCTGTTCGCGGAGCGGGACTATCGCGAGCTCTCGTTCGCGGAGCGGGCCGGGGTGACGAACTCGTTTGCGGCCGCGCTCTTTGGGAGCGACTACAGCAATCCGGTGGACACGCGCGCCGCTGGAGTGCAGTGGCGCCGATCGCCGACCAGTCGATTGACGTGGCGACTGGCGGCCGAGGAGGATCGTCCGGTGGCGGTCGTGGCGAAGCCCGCGCGTGGCGTGTTCGAGCCGACGCTGCCGGCGTGGTCACTCAAGGGCGCACGCGCCGAAGTGCAGGGAACGGGCGGATGGGTGTCGCAGGAGCCAATGGCCACGCGTGGGACCTGGCAGCTGCAGGCGAGCATCGGCGCGTATACCGGCCAGGCCGTGGACAGATACATCGTGTTCGATACGCTCCTCGCCGCAAGCTACATCCCGCAGCGCCGCGATGTACGCCCGCTGGTGGGGCGTGTGCAGGGGCTGCTGCAGGTGACCAAGCCGCTGGCGCGTGACCGCGCGCTCTTCCTGCAGACGTATGCCGCCGCCGGCGGCGGGCGCGAGACGCCGCCGCAGTGGAAGGCGTTTGCCGGTGGCCCGTGGACGGCGCCGGGGTACAACTATCTGTCGTTTGCGTCGGATGCGCTCGTGTCGCAGCGCGTGGAGTTCCGGAAGCCCGTGTGGGGGCCGTCGTTTCCGCTCGGGAAGTACGGGAAGAGCCCGCCGCGCGTCGTGCTCGCGCCGTACGCGCAGCTGCTGATGACGACAAGAGGCGGCGGGCGCGTCGCCGGCGGCTACGGGTCCGTGGGGCTCGGCACCCTCTTCTTCTATGACCTGCTCCGTGCCGATGTGGCACGCGGGCTGCGCGATCGCACGTGGCGCTTCACGATCGACATTGACCGCGGATTCTGGGGGATGCTGTAATGGCCTCGGCGCGACCGGTAAGCGCGTACGATCAGGCGTACTTCGACAAGTGGTATCGTCATCCCACGCATCGCGTGAAGTCACCGGCGGAGCTTGCGCGACAGTGCGCGTTCGTGCTGGCGACGGCCGAGTGGGTGCTGGGGCGGCCGGTGCGCACGGTGCTCGACGTGGGATGTGGCGAAGGGCAGTGGCGGGCGGCGCTGCGCAAGCATCGGCCGCGGCTGCAGTACACGGGCGTGGATCCGAGCGCCTACGCCGTGGCGCGCTTTGGCGCCACGCGCGGGTTGCTGCAGGGCGGTGTGGAATCGCTCGATGCGCTGCCACTGGCCGAGGCGTACGATCTCGTGATCTGCTGCGGCATGCTGAACTATCTCACGCCGCGGGTGCTGGAGCGTGGGGTGGCGCAGGTCGCCCGACGGACGGGTGGGGTGGCGTACCTGGAGCTCTTCACCAACGAGGATGCCTTTGAAGGCGACACCGATTGGCCAGCGCCGCGATCCACGGCCTGGTATCGCGGCGTGATGCAGCGTGCCGGGCTCGTGCCGATCGGCTTGCAGTGCTATGTGGCGGAGCGCGATGCGCATCGCGTGTCGGCATTGGAGCGCCTATGAACTCTTCGCATGACGACGCGGCCGCCGCGCGCGCGACGTGGCGCGCGCTGATCGATGCCCTGAAGGCCGAGCGGAGTGATTGCGCGGCCCCCCGCCCGGTACGCGCCATGGCGGATGAGGTCGCGCGGGCCTCGCTGGCGGTGCTCTTCGCGCAGTTTGCGCATCCCTCGCGGCTTGGCGCGGCGGGCGTGGAAGCGGAGGCGGCGCATCTCGAGGCGGTCCTGCGCGCGGTGATCACGCCGCTCGTGCCGGAGGGCACGGCGAACGACGTCGTGGCCACCTTCCTCGGGACACTGCCCGCCGTACGCGACGCGCTGCTGCTGGATGCGCAGGCGATCACGAGTGGGGATCCCGCCGCGGGGAGCCTCGACGAGGTGATCATCGCGTACCCCGGCTTTCTGGCGACGGCCATCCATCGGGTATCGCACGAGTTGTACAAGCTGCAGGTCCCGCTCTTTCCGCGCGTGCTGTCGGAGTGGGCGCATCGTGAGACGGGGATCGACATTCATCCCGGCGCCGAGATCGGTGCCGGATTTGCGATCGATCATGGCACCGGCGTGGTGATCGGTGAGACCAGTACGATCGGCGATCGCGTGCGGATCTATCAGGGGGTCACGTTGGGGGCGCTGGCGGTGAGCAAGAAACTGGCGAACCGCAAGCGGCATCCGACCATTGGCGACGATGTCGTGATCTATGCGAACGCCACGATCCTGGGCGGGAACACGGTGGTGGGCGACGGGTCGGTCATTGGGGGCAACGTGTGGCTGACGACGTCGGTGCCGCCGCGCTCGGTGGTGCAGTTCCAGAGCACGGTGGAGAAGCGCCAGGAAGATGACGGGATTGAGTGGCACATCTGAACATCAGGGAGGGGTGATGCGGGCGAATTCCATTCTGGAGACCATTGGGCGGACACCGCATGTGCGGTTGGGGCGGCTCTTTCCGAACCACGATGTGTGGATGAAGCTCGAGCGGGCCAATCCGGGGGGCAGCATCAAGGACCGCATCGCGCTGGCGATGATCGAAGACGCCGAGCGGCGTGGCCTGTTGAACCCGGACAGCGTGATCATCGAGCCGACGTCGGGCAACACCGGCATCGGGCTCGCGATGGTGGCCGCGGTGAAGGGGTACAAGCTGGTGCTGGTGATGCCGGAGTCGATGAGCATCGAGCGCCGCCGGCTGATGGCGGCCTACGGCGCGACCTTCGATCTCACGCCGCGGGAGAAAGGCATGAAGGGGGCGATAGCGCGGGCGCACGAACTGCTGGCGAGCACCCCCAACAGCTGGATGCCCAATCAGTTCGAGAACGCGGCGAACATTCGCGTGCATGCGGAGTTCACCGCTGAGGAGATCATCGCCGACTTCCCCGATGGGATCGACTATCTCATCACCGGGGTCGGCACCGGTGGGCACATCACCGGCGTTGGCGAAACGCTCAAGGCGCGCTTTCCGCAGCTCAAGGTGCTCGCGGTGGAGCCGGCGAAGAGCCCGGTGCTGAGTGGCGGCGAGCCAAGCCCACACAAGATACAGGGGATTGGCGCCGGCTTCATTCCGGCCAACGTGCACACCGAGATCCTCGACGGCACCGTCCAGGTCACCGAGGAAGATGCGTTCCTCTTTGCGCAGCGGTCGGCTCGCGAGGAGGGGATTTTCATTGGGGTGTCGAGCGGCGGCTCGCTGGCGGCCGTGCATCAGACGCTGGAGAAGCTGCCGGCGGGGGCGCGCGTGCTGACGTTCTGCTATGACACCGGTGAGCGCTACCTGTCGATCGAGGGGCTGTTTACGTGACGCGGGGGATGCATCTGCTCGGTGCCGCGCTGGCACATGCGTTGACGTCGGGCGCCGTGCTGTCGGCACAGGCGGCACCGCCCGCGTCGCCGACGATCACCCGAGCGGATCTGGCGGCCCGCTATCTGTTCATGGATGTGCGCTACGCCGAGGCCGATTCGCTCGGGCGCATCAGCGACAGTGTGCGGGTGTACGTGAACAAGACCTTCGACCGCTCCACGCTGAGCTTCTTTGGTGGGCGGTTCGCCGTGACGGCGGCGATCATGGATTCGGCGATGGCGGCGCTGGGCCCATCGGGGCTCATCATCCGGCCGGTGCCCTCCACCCTCATCAACGGCGAGCGCGCGAGCGTGGTGCGCGCGCGACTGCAGCAGCAGCTCGCCGCGGTGGACAGTACTGGCCCACTGGCGCGTGCGGTGGTCGCGGCGAACGCGCGTCTGCGACTGCTGGTGGACACGATCTCCCCGGAGCGGAGCGCCGAGTTTCTCTCCAAGCCGGCTGATCTGGCGGCGGCAGTGACGCGCGAGATCGCGATGCTGGCGAAGGGACAGAATCCGTACGCCAAGGCCACGGGTGATCGTTGGACGGCATATCGTGGCGTGGGTGGCGACGTGGTCCCGATGCGTATCATGGCGCCGCCGGCCGCCGCGACGAAGCCAGTGGGGGTGCTGATCGCGCTGCACGGGGCGGGCGGCGATGAGAACATGTTCCCGATGTCGTACGGGCGCGGCATTGCGGCGCGGCTGGCGTTCGAGGCGGGACTGCTGTTTGTGTCGCCGGCCACCACCGCCTTCATGAAGAGCCCGGAGCAGTTCGATTCGCTGATGACGGCGTTGCGTGCGGACTATCGCATCGATGCGTCGCGCGTGTACGTGATGGGTCACTCCATGGGCGCCGGGGCCGCGGCGCGTCTGGCGCAACAGCGCCCGCGCGAGCTTGCCGCCGTGGCGTGCCTGGCCGGTGGTGCCGCGGTGACGGTGGCGGGAGCCCCGCCGATGCTGTTCATCGGCGCGTCGCTCGATCCGATCATTCCCGCACGTACGGTGCAGGCGGCAGCGGCCGGTACGCCGGGAAGCCTCTACGAAGAACGGCCCAATGAAGGGCACACCCTCATGGTGCGCGGTGCCGTGCAGCGTGCGGTGCCGTGGCTGTTGCAACACCGCCGGGCCGACGTGAAGTAGCCATGGCCCAGCGCCCGCTGGTCTTTCTGCACGGCTACAGCGCCGACGACCGCGCCTTTCGCGCGTGGTGTGCGGCGCTGCGCGCCGCCGGGTGGCGCGACGAACAGCTGTGCGTGGTGAGCTACGAATCGCTCACCAACGAAGTATCGGTGCGCGATATCGCCGAAGCCTTCGACAAGTTGCTGCGGCAGCGGGCGGGGCTCGAGGCGGACGCCCCGTTCGATGTGATCGTGCACAGCACCGGGATGCTGGTCTTACGTGCGTGGATGACGCGGCCGGGCTCGCAGGCCGCGCGGCGGGCGCGTCTCAAGCATGTCGTGGCGCTGGCGCCGGCCACCTTTGGGTCGCCGCTGGCCCACAAGGGGCGCAGCTTTCTCGGCGCGCTCGTGAAGGGGCGCAAGCAGCTCGGTCCCGACTTTCTCGAAGCGGGCGATCAGGTGCTCGATGCGCTCGAGCTCGGGAGCCGTTTCACCTGGGACCTGGCGCACGACGATCTCTTTGGGAGCGAGACGTTCTACGACGGCACGCGCGCCACGCCGTATGTGTTCGTCTTCTGCGGGACCAAGGGGTTCGGCGGTGTGAGTGGCGCGTTCGCCAATACGCCGGGCACCGATGGCACCGTCCGCTGGGCGGGCTGCGCGCTGAACAGTCGCAAGCTGGTCCTCGACCTCACCGACGACTGCGCTGCCGACGCGCGGGTGCAGTCGTGTGACTGGACGCACGACGACGTGCCATTGCATCCGGTCGCCGGTGTGGACCACGGGACCATTCTCTCGGCGCCCCCCGCGTGGCTGGTGGAGCGCGTGGTCGCTGCCCTGGACGTGCGCTCGAACGCCGCCTACGTGCAGTGGAGCGCGCAGACGGACCAGGCCGTACGCGCGGCGCGCGAGGCGCTCACGCCCTGGCAGCAGTTCGTGGTGCGCGCGGTGGACGAGCGCGGGGATGCGATTCCCGACTGGAACCTGCAACTGGCACTCCGCGACGGCACGCGCCTCACGCCGTTCACACAGGACGTGCATGTGTATGGTGCCGACCCGAGCCTGCGCACGTTCCATGTGCGGCTCGACACGCTCAAGGATCCGGCGCTGCTCAAGGGGAAGCCACGACAGCTGACCGCGCAGCTCTATGCCAGCACCGGCACCGGGCGCGTGCTCTACCGCGGCGCCCTCACCGGCGCCGATGGCGCCGAAGCCCCCGGCAAGGCCGGGACGTGGTACGGGACGCTCGATCTCTCCAATGTGCTGCCGGGCGGAGCGCTCAGCTTCTTTCACCCGTTCACCACGACGTTCGTGGAAGTGCGGCTCGATCGGGACCCGCTTACCGGCGGCGGGGCGGTGGCTCGCTGGGGCGGGCTCTGACGTGTTCTCAAACTGATCACATCCAAGTTGAAATGAGAAAGGCCTTCCCCCGGCTGGTCGCGGCGTAGCACATCTGAGGTGCTCGCC
>JAIEMN010000048.1 GCA_019752115.1 Gemmatimonadaceae bacterium | reverse complement strand
TCTACCGCACCCAAGCGGCTCCTGCGGAGCGCTTGGCACTCAATTAACCGAGTCTCCTCCAAACCCGGGGCGGTTCACTCCGTGGGTGTGAGACCATGCTGTCCCCGCTTCTGGTGTACCTTGAGGGCGTCGTAACGCGCTTGGGCCGCAGCTATGGCCTCCGCCTCATCGGCCACGGGCAGGCCCGTCTCTGGGTTGATCAGCGCTTCGTTCTTGACGTACTCGTTCGTTGCGGGGTTCCGATAGCTGAAGACCCATCGCCCGGTATCCTTTCGCTGACGCGGCGACGCGTACGGCTGCACCGCAGTCTGCTCGGCGCGACGACGACCGGGGCGACGGGGGGACGGGTTCTGTTCAGTCGACGCCCCTGCGCCGGCCGGGATCACCTGCAGGGCGGTCGCTACAGCCTTTCGGGCAGCCTGGCGCTTTCGCGCCCGTGCGCTCCATCGGGCCGCGGAGGGGGCTCGGAGCGACCGAGAGGTCCGGGGACCGCTGGTGGCGGGCGTCAGGAGCTGCGACTGCATCAACGGGCTCATACAAAATCTCCAGTCCAGGCGTTTGGGGCCGCGTGGCCCGGAAATGGGCCAAATTGGAACGCGGCGTGGGGGACCGGTGCGATGTGCACCAGCCTCCATGGCCCACAGGTGGAGGACTTCGGTCCGAGTGCCAAGAGGGGGCGCCAGGTAGGGCGGCGGCGAACCTCACAGACCTCGGACAACTGTACAAACCCGCTTTTCGCGCCCGCTGGTACTTGCACTGGCAGCAGTTGCCCGATGGGCGCATCGCCCTGGGGGGCATGCGTGACCAGGGTGGGGAAGACGAGTGGAGCCTCGACGCCCGCCCCACCGACGCCGTGCAGGGGCTCCTGGAGCGATTCCTGCGCGACCACCTCGGGGTGCAGGCGCCGGTGACGCACCGCTGGGCCGCCTGCGCCGCCTATACGCCGACGGGGCTGCCGGTGATCGAGCAGGTGCGCCCCGATGTCTGGGCGCTCGGGGGGTACTCGGGGACCGGGAACGTCATCGGCGTGCTCGCGGCGCGGGCGGTGGCCGCGGCAGCCATGGAGCAGGACCCGACGTTGGCCCGCGCGCTGCTGGGCGAGGCATGGACAGCTGCGGTGACTGAGGGCGTGTCCGCGCAGTAGATTCGGGGGACCATCCACCCCCCACCCGCCGTCCCGTTGTCGCTGCACCTTCGCCCCGCCACCGAGGCCGATGTTCCCGTCATCCGGGAGCTCATCGAAGGCCTCGCCGACTACGAAAGGCTGCGCCACGAGTGCATCGCCACCGATGCCTTGCTGCGCGAGACGCTCTTTGGCCCGCGTCCGTATGCGGAGGTCGTGCTGGCGGAATGGAACGGCGCCGTGGCCGGCTTTGCGCTGTTCTTCCACAACTACTCCACCTTCCTCGCGCGCCCCGGGATCTATCTCGAAGATCTCTTTGTGCGACCGGCGTATCGCGGCCACGGGATTGGGAAGGCGCTGCTGCAGCACCTCGCCCAGCTGGCGATGACGCGGCAGTGCGGCCGCCTCGAGTGGTCGGTGCTCGATTGGAACGTGGATGCGATCGGCTTCTACACGAAGCTGGGCGCGCGCGCGAATGATGAGTGGACGGTCTATCGCGTCACCGGTGACGCACTCACGCAGTTGGCACGAGGCGCGGCATGAGCCGGCGCCGGGAGACCCCGATGGAGTCGTTCGAATCGTCCGGCGCGCTGTCCCGCCGTGAAGTTCTGCGTTATCTGGCGGCCGGTGTGGCCGGCAGCACCCTGTTGCCCTTCATCGCCAACGCCATGCCGGAGCGCCGCATTCGCAATATCGGGCTGCAGCTGTACACCGTGCGCAGTGCGATGGCCAAGGATCTCGAGGGGACCCTCGACGCGATCGCCAAGGCCGGGATCACCGAGCTCGAATTCGCCGGCTATTACAACAAGGACGCCGCCTGGTGGACGGCGGCGCTCAAGAAGCGCGGGCTGCGCGCTCCGTCCACGCACGAAGGGCTGCCGGCGGCCGACGATGGATGGAACGCGATCTTCCAGCGCGCCGCGCAGATGGGCCATGAGCTGGTGATCGTGCCGAGCGTGGGGAACAACTACCGCGGCACCAAGGCCAACGTGCAGAAGCTGTGCGAGCGGCTCAACGTGGGCGCCGAGAAAGCCAAGGAGTTCGGGCTCATGTTCGGCTACCACAATCACGACGGCGAGTTCGCCCCGATGGAGGGCACCACCATGTGGGACGTGCTCACGTCGGAAACCGATGCCGCGCTGGTCAAGCTGGAGCTCGACTGCTACTGGGCCACCAAGGCTGGCCGCAAGCCACTCGAGATCATCAACCAGTGGCCTGGCCGCATTGTCGCCGTGCATGTGAAGGACGCGACGCCGGCGCCGGAGCTCAAGATGACCGAAGTGGGTGCCGGTATCATCGACTACAAGGCGATCCTTGCCGACGGCCGCGCCAACGGCCTCCAGTGGTGGTTCATCGAGCACGACAACCCGACCGATGCGATTGCGTCGATCACGGCGAGTGCCGCCGCGATGAAGAAGCTCTGAGCCGCTGCGCGCAGCTCGATCCGCAGCACGACCCTCTCCGGAGATCCTTGCGTGACCGCTCGTCGTTCGAAGGTGGCGCCGCAGTATGACGTGATCGTGGTGGGCTCGGGGGCTGGTGGCGGCATGGCCGCCTACCAGCTTTCGGTGCAGGGCCTCAAGGTGCTGCTCCTCGAGGCCGGGCGTGACTACGACCCGGTCACTGAGACACCGATGTTCCAGACGCCCAAGGACGCGCCCCTGCGCGGCAGCGGCGATGCGAACAAACCGTTCGGGTTCTACGACGCCACCGTTGATGGCGGCTGGCGCGTACCGGGGGAGCCCTTCACGACGGCACCGGGGACGCAGTTCAGCTGGTGGCGCGCCCGCATGCTTGGCGGCCGCACCAATCACTGGGGGCGCATCTCGCTCCGCATGGGTCCGTACGACTTCAAGCCCAAGAGCCGCGATGGGCTGGGTGAAGACTGGCCGCTCACGTACGAGCAGCTCGCGCCCTACTACGACAAGACCGAGATGCTCATCGGCGTGTACGGCGGCGACGACGATCTCGAGAACACACCCCGCAGTTCGCCGGGCGTGCTGCAGCCGCCGCCGGCGGCGCGCACCTACGAGCTGCTCGCCAAGCACGCGTGCGACGGCATGAAGATCCCGGTGATCCCCGCGCATCGCGCCGTGCTCACGCGCCCGCAGGACGCCAATCGCCTGCCTCAGAAGCTGCATCCGGGGAACGCGCTCGCGCAGCGGGTGCTCAAGAAGAGCATGAGCGAACGCATGGCGTGCTTCTACGCCACGGACTGCGGGCGCGGCTGCTCCATCAAGGCCAACTTCCAGAGTACCACCGTGCTGCTGCCGCCGGCGATGTACACCGGCAACGTCACCCTCATCACCGATGCGATGGTGCGTGAGGTCACGGTGGATGCGCAGGGGAAGGCGAGTGGCGTGCACTACGTCGACAAGGTCACGCGCGCCGATCATCACGTAACGGCCAAGGTCGTGGTGCTGGCCGCGAGCGCCTGCGAAACCGCGCGCATCATGCTCAACTCCAAGAGCTCGCTGTTCCCGAACGGCATCGCGAATGGCAGCGGCCTCGTGGGCAAGTACCTCATGGACACCGTCGGCGCCGGCATCTCGGCGCAGATTCCAAAGCTCGAGGGGCTGCCGCCCATCAACGAAGACGGCACCGCCGGCATTCACATGTACATGCCGTGGTGGCTCTACGGCGATCAGAAGGCGGGCAAGATGAACTTCGCCCGCGGCTACCACATCGAGTTCGGCGGCGGCCGCGGCATGCCCGGCCCCGGCATCTTTGGCGGGCTCGAGACGTACACGCAGGGAGCGTACGGCAAGAAGTTCAAGGAGGAAGCGCGCCGCTACTACGGCTCGTTCATGTACTTCGATGGCCGCGGGGAGATGATCCCCAACGAAGACTCCTACTGCGAGCTCGATCCGACTGCGGTGGACCAGTGGGGGATCCCGGTACTGCGCTTCCACTGGAAGTGGTCCGATCACGAGACCAATCAGGCGCTGCACATGGTGAACACCTTCAAGGACATCGTGACGCAGATGGGAGGGACGGTGCAGGGCACGGTCCCCACCGATGGGGCGCGGGCGATCGCCACCGGCGGCTCGATCATTCACGAAGTGGGTACCGTGCGCATGGGCAGCGACCCGAAAAAGTCGGTGCTCAACGAATTCGGGCAGGCGTGGGAAGTGAAGAACCTGTTCGTGACCGACGGCGCGAGCTTCGTGTCGAACGCCGACAAGAACCCCACCTTGTCCATTCTCGCGTTGGCGTGGCGGAGCTGCGATCACCTGGTCGAAGAATTGAAGCGGGGGGCACTCTGATGGGGGGCGAGGACGCGGAGACGATGGAAGAATTCGTGACGGCCGCAGAGGGCGCGGAGGGCGCGGCTGTTCAGCCGTCGGGGATGGACCGCCGCGATGCGTTGCGCGTGATGGCCGTGGCCGCGGTGGTGCCCATGCTGCCAACGTCGGCATCGGCCGCGCCGGCACCGGTGTCGCGCGCGCCGCTGCCGTTGCTCGACGAGGCGCAGCAGCCGGTGCGCAAGAAAGGGCCGCGGGGCACGCCGAGTGATCCGGTGCTGCAGGTGGCCAAGGCCGACTGGCCCATGCTCCTGTCGCTGCGCGAGCTCACGACGCTCAAGGCGCTCTGCGATATGATCATCCCGGCCGACGACAAAAGCCCATCGGCAAGCGCGGTCGGTGCCCCAGGCTACATCAACGAATGGGCCAGCCGCCCCGGCGGCGAGGCATCGCTGGTGCGGGTGCGCGGTGGATTGGCTTGGCTTGATCGCGAATCGACCGCCCGCTTCGGCAAGCGCTTCCATCTGTGCACGGACGCCCAGAAGACGGCGATCTGCGACGACATCTGCTATCTCCCGAAGGCGAAGCCGGAACATCGCTTCGCGGCGCAGTTCTTCGACACGATCCGCGACCAGACCGCCACGGCGTTCTACACCACCCCGCAGGGATGGAAGGACCTCGGATACATCGGGAACGTGGCGCTGCCCAAGTTCGAAGGGCCGAACGCGGCAATCCGTAAGCAGTTGGGACTCGAGTAACCAGGTATTGCTGGACCCGACATGCGGAGGGGCGGAGGCGCGGAGCAACGGATGTTGCTGCCGTCATACTCCGCCCTTCCGCTCCTCCGCCCCTCCGCAGAGCAGGCACATGAAAGGCAAGAACATCGCGGTGGCCGTCGGACTCGTGCTCGCCGCGTCGGCGGAAGCCCAGCGCGCTCCGGTGGGCCCCGCCGCGCGCAGTTATGTGCGCTACGACACCACCGTGCTCGCGCTCACGAATGTGCGCGTCATCGATGGCACTGGCGCCGCGCCGCGGGAGAATCAGACGCTGGTCATTCGCGATGGGCGCTTCACGAGCATCAGTGATGCCGCGAAGGCCGTGATCCCGGCCGGCGCCCAGGTGGTGAATCTGAGCGGCAAGACCGTCATCCCCGGGCTCGTGATGGTGCACGAGCACCTCTACTACCCCGTGGGGAGCGGCACCTACGCCAACCTTACGGAGAGCTTCAGCCGGCTCTATCTCGCCGGTGGCGTGACCAGCATGCGCAGCGGCGGCAACATGAACGGCTTCAGCGAGCTGCTCATCGCGCGCGCCATTGCCAGCGGGCAGAAGGTCGGGCCGTATATCGACGCGACCGCGCCCTATCTCGAGGGGCCCGGCATGGGCTTCAATCAGGTCATGGCGCTACGCGATACCACCGACGCCAAGAAGCTCGTGCAGTACTGGGCCGATCAGGGCGCGACGAGCTTCAAGGCGTACATGAACATCACGCGTGATGAGCTCAAGGTGGCCGCGCGCGAGGCGCATGCGCGGCAGCTCAAGATCACCGGCCATCTCTGCTCGGTGACCTATCGCGAGGCCGCCGACGCCGGCATCGATGATCTCGAGCATGGCTTCTTTGCCATGAATGACTTCGTGCCGAACAAGAAGCCCGATACCTGCACGGGCCGTGGCGGCGCCGCGACCCAGACCATGGCCCAGCTCGATCCGAACAGCGCCGAGGTGCAGGCGCTCTTCAAGTATCTGATCAGCAAGCAGGTCACGGTTACGAGCACGCTGACGATCTTCGAAACGTTCACCCCCAACCGCCCGATGGGCGCCGGGCTCGACGTGCTGCTGCCGCAACTCCGCGAGGAGTACGAACGCCGCTGGAAGGCGACGCAGGCGAACACGCAGTCGCCGTACATCGCCGCCTTCCCGAAGGGCATGGCCTTTGAGCGCGCCTTCGCCAAGGCCGGCGGCACGCTGGTCGTTGGCACCGACCCCACCGGCGGCGGTGGCCTCGTCGCCGGCTTCTCCAATCAGCGCGCCGTGGAGCTACTCGTCGAAGCCGGCTTCGCCCCGGTCGAAGCCATCAAGATCGCCACCCTCAACGGGGCGCAGCACATCGGCCGCGGTGCGTTCACCGGGTCGATCGTCACCGGCAAGTACGCGGATCTGGTGGTACTCGACGGCAACCCCGCGGCCGACATCACCGATATCCGCAAGGTGAACACGGTGTTCAGGCAGGGCGTGGGCTACGATCCCAAGGCGATCATTGAGAGCGTGAAGGGGAAGGCGGGGCTGTGGTAGAGACGGCGTATAGGTGACGCGTATACAGGACGCGTATACGAAAGGCGTATACGTGTGCGGAACCGCGGTTCCCGAACATGTATACGCCCTGGAGTTGCCCCGAAAAAGTGGACGCGTGTCGGATCGATACTACGCGGCCATCGGCTGTTGCGCTTC
>JAIEMN010000047.1 GCA_019752115.1 Gemmatimonadaceae bacterium | reverse complement strand
GTGCAGCGCGCCTCGTACAACGCGCTCGGCGCCGTCGTAGTCTCCGACGATGGAGCCTACTCGAGCCGACAGGAGGAGTTCCTTGTCGACGGCCTGGGGAATCGGAAGCAGGTCAAGCGCCTCAACAGCCGCGCAAACACGCACTCCGACTACAATCGCATCCGCCTCAACACGTACGACAGCAACGGCCGCCTGACGGCCACGGTGGACTCGGCGTCGATCCCGGCGAACACCAACGAGTACAGCCTGAGCCGCTCCGTGACGTACGATAACGCCGGGAATGTCCGCTACCGCTTGGAGACGGAGTACGACAGCCAGCTGGGGAACTACTGGGGGAGCGACTACGTCGCGAGCTTTTACGGCGCGAACGACCAGCTGCGCGTCGTGAACCGGCACCGGGGCGTGAGCGCGCACAGCACCGACTCGCTGCCGGGCGCGCGGGGCGTGTGGGAGGAGTACCGCTATGACGCCCTCGGCCGGCGCGTAGCGACGCGCTCGGTGCGCGACAGTTTCTGCCCGTCCAGCGCGACCGAGTGCCGGTCGTACATCGAGCGCACGGTGTGGGACGGGAGCCAGCTGCTCTACGAGATGCGCACGCCCGACTCGCTCCCGAACACGGATTACACGACGGCGGGCACGCTCAACGCCTACGGCGCGGTGATCTACCTGCATGGCCCGGGCACGGACCAGCCGCTAACGGTCACGCGGATCGGCCTCAGCGGCTACAGCGAGTACGCGGTGGCGCCTTACGCGGATATCCAGGGCGTGTACAAGGGCGCGAGCACCATGAGCGGGGCCGATCAGGCGACGTGCGCGGCGGGGCTCACGTGCCCCGGGATCGACTGGCCGTGGGGCCAGCAGACGATGGACGGGCTCGCCACCCTCTCGTCGGAGCGCACGACGTGGTGGGGCAGTCTGCTCCAGGGCACCGATGGCAGCGGGCTCAAGTATCAGCGGAACCGGTTTTACGACCCGGCGACGGGGCAGTTCACGCAGAGCGATCCGATCGGGCTGGCGGGGGGGGCGAACCTCTACGCGTTTGCGAGTGGAGATCCGGTCAACTTCCGTGATCCGTTTGGGTTGTGTCCAAAGGGCGTAGCTACCTGTTCGCTGCTGGAAGAGTTCGTCCACTGGCTCGCCCCAAAGAGTCGCTCAGCGAACAGTATCGCTTCTGCGGTGACAAAACTCGCCGGCAAACTAGATGCGATGGTGAACAGCTGCGGAACTGGGATGACATGCGGTGTAGTGCCACTTGCAGGAGTTCTCAGTTCGCCCGGTCCAATCGTTCAAGCTGCAGCAGCGGGGAGTGGGAACTTCGGCTTGGGGGTTGCGAGCGCAGAAGTAGCTGCAGCCGCAGGCGAGGCGTGGGTCGGCCGAGGCGCTAGATTAGCCAGTGATGGCAAAACCATGATAAGCTCCGACGGACTTCGCCAGTACCGTCCCCCTAGTTTTAAGCCGAGTTGGAATCAGGTTCAGGCAAATTTCCAGTCTCGGGCTGTTGCAAAAGGTCCTTGGGATAATAACGGACATCTTACCATTCTCATCCAGCAGCGTCAGCCATGAGAGCCGTCGTTCAGTCCTTACATAGTCCGGACATAAGCGAACTAGAAACGTTTACGGCTGGCCCCGAACCTTTCTCGCTTCTGATTGAAGCGACAATTGGCCAGGACGAATCGAGAGGAGGTGAACAGTTCTGCTTCACCGTATGCAACTGCCCAGCGATGAATCTCGAGGTTGAGAATGCCTCGGGGCGTGCCTGGATCCGATCAGTCCTGTTAATGAAAACCTTCAGCTATCAGCTATTGATCGATGCGCTCAACGAACTTTGCGCACGTGCTGGCGAAGGGGACTGGGATTCAATCGCGCGTTACATATCCAAGTATACTTCGTGGGAGTTTGAAGACTTTCAAAGCTAAGTACGATTGCACGGTTAGAGGCTACCGCCGAGAATAGCGAAGAATTTGACACACGTTGCGACGGCCAGCTCGGGAACGACTGGGGAAGCGACCACGTCGCGAGCTTTTACGGCGCGAACGACCAGCTGCGCGTCGTGAACCGGCACCGGGGCGTGAGCGCGCACAGCACCGACTCGCTGCCGGGCGCGCGGGGCGTGTGGGAGGAGTACCGCTATGACGCCTTGGGCCGGCGCGTAGCAACGCGCTCGGTGCGCGACAGTTTCTGCCCGACCAGCGCGACCGAGTGCCGCTCGTACATCGAGCGCACGGTGTGGGACGGGAGCCAGCTGCTCTACGAGATGCGCACGCCGGACTCGCTCCCGAACACGCACTACACGACGGCGGGCACGCTCAACGCCTACGGCGCGGTGATCTACCTGCATGGCCCGGGCACGGACCAGCCGTTGACGGTCACGCAAAAAATCCACGGGCACAGCCGGACCACGGCGGCGCGCCGCGCACAAGCACGCATCCGCGATAGCCGGCGAGCGCAATAGCCGAGCGGGATCCGGCAGGCGCGCCTCGTCGCCTGGGCACGGCACCATAAATCCGCTGCTCACCATGAAGCTCGTGCGAACAGGGCGTGCATCGCTCCCTCATCGCTTTGGGTCCACTTCGTCACATGCAGGGAAAAGGAACGTTCGTCGAGTCTACGTCAAGCCACCTAGTCCCAAATACTTCTAAGAGAGGGCCGTTAAAGAAAAGTACAAGAGAGAACAATCTCAGCCTCTGCTTCAGATTCGAGGAGGACCGTCGTCGACGGTTGTAGATCCCGCCCCCAAGGAGGAGTGTCCGTGTATCGAATCACGAGAGCAGAAGCTTCGCGTCGCCCACCTGCTGTGATCGTACTCACCGCTGCGATTCTCGGTGCCGCATGCACGCCGACCGAGGCTCTACGACCCACGACAACCTCCTCGACAGCGACAAATGATGTCGCGCAATCTCATGACGCGTCGTCGGTGGCGTTCTCCATTTCATCATTGGCTGACATCAGTCTTGAAGTGAAAGGCGAGTTCCGACCGAATCGCCCAATTACGGTTCATGCCGCGGTGACCGCTCTGCGCGATATAGAAAAGGGCATAGCGGAATTTACCTACACTTCAGACGACGACCGTAGACGATCTGCAAATCGACACATCCAGCAGCGCATATCGGTGCGCCGCGACTCGAAAGTCGACTTGGAGAGGACGGTTTCGTTTGCCGCTCCAGGCTACTACAGCCTCTCGTTCGTCACGCATGACAAGGAACCCGAGAGATTGCAGACGGTCAGTGAGCAGTTCTCTCGGCACGTTGCGTCAAAAACAATTTGGTTGCTGATCACTGATGAAGGCGGCCGATCGGACGCCGAATATCGAAATCCAATCGCTTCAGATTCCCTCCAATTCCTGACTCAGGGTACCGTTGGATTGTTCGTCCGACAAGACTCCGTCTTGAACGAGTGGAAAAGGCGACAGGCAAACGTGAGGTCAGATGCCGGAGTACTTGCTCAAAAAAGTCTCTCGTCAGGCCCTACCTTTCGCGGCCGAATCACCTACGTCGAAACAATTCCTGCAGTGGGTGCTGACAGTAGCGTTGGTGTGCCCAACGCGAAGGTGACCGGACACTGCAGTACGGTCGGTGGAACCTCGCTCGGCTACTGGGAAGTCGTGGCAGATAGCGGCGGAGCATTTTCAGTTGATTGCCCGGCGGACGCGTTCTCGACATATGTCGTAGCGTACCTTAGCAATGAGAGCGCAGAGGTTAACGGTTACAACAACTCGTGGAGCGGCGCAAATGGTTGGATCTCCCTGATGGATTTTGGACTTCAAGTTGATCTCTCCGTCGCCAACAATCAGGCGGCACATGTCTTTCGCTTGCATCAGCAATACAACGAGTATGCCGCTACGCTATTCGGCCGGAGTCGCAGCCAGCTAAACTGGCGGGCGAGCAATTCTACTGCTCAGACGACCGCGTTTATTGCTGCTTCAGACTATATCCGCACCCACCCAGACGACGTTTGGGGGACGTTGGGGAAATTCATCGTCACGCATGAGTACGGCCACGCGTTTCACTACGTCGCCCTAGAGCCATGGAGCACTTATACCTGCGGCCTCAACGGCCGTCACGTCGCGGACTCTGCGTACACCGCTTCGTGTGCCTTCGTTGAGGGCTTCGCCGACTTTTATGCGGCGCGTATGCGCAACGTCGTCGAGGGTTCGAGTGGAATGTATGCGACGCTGTCCCAATACCAGCTCGAGCAAAATGCGTTTCGAACCATTGGCAACGGCGCATTGATCGAGTCGGCCTTCGCTGCCTTCCTGCTTGACCTGGTTGACACAAGCTCAGACCCCGACGGGATTAGTGGCGACGACGATGCTACGTCGATTTCGCATGCGCAGCTGGCAGAGATCATGACAAACTGCTATCTCACTTCACCTAGCTGGACAGCACTTACCGCTTCAGATCAGTTCGTATACTGTGCTGCGGGCTCGGTTGGTGAGCGCTCCTATGTATCGGGCACGTGGCTAAGCTCGTGGGGCTCTTATGGCGGTATAGGGTTTTCGCCATACACATCGCTTCCATCCCAGTCGGAGGTGCGCGCACTTTGGAAGTATAATTTCTATAATCAGTAGGAGGTTCTATGGCTCAGATATCCAGGGCGGTACTGCTATCGTCAGTACTGCTCGCGCTCTCTGGTTGTTCGACCTCCGGGGGGCCCTCTGAGACGGCGACACTGGAGATTACCGGCGTGGCGGACGTCGAGGGAATTGTCACGGATTCGCTCGGCGCTCGGCTTGATTCGGTTCGCGTTATTGTCGGGAGCGCTGCCGATTCGGTGCTGCTGCGGGCCTCGGCCGCGACCACCAACGCTGACGGAAGCTTTTCTATTCGAGTCGAGCGCCTACTCCTGCGCGGGAGCGCAGACTCGGTACTGGTGACGTTCGCGGCCCGCTCACTTCGTTCCCGTCACCAACTTCCCGACGGATCCACTGCAGCCGTCACTCGACAGTTGTGGATTCCACTCGCTGTCCCGCCGTCAGCCGCAAGACGTGTGATCGTAAACGTTGCACTGAACGTTGAGCGATAGCTGCCTCCCCTCGAGGCACGGTAGAGTAGCTGCTTAAGCATGGACGATGTTCTCGATGCTCCCTCGCAGTTCCAAGGCGCGAGGGAGCACTGCGCAAAATGGTCGTTTCCGAGAGTGCGCGCGTCACGGTCGCGGCCGACTCGGCGTCAATCCCGGCGAATATGATTGAGTACGGCCTGAGCCGCTCCGTGACGTACGACAACGCCGGCAACGTGCGCTACCGCCTCGAGACGGAGTACGACAGCCAGCTCGGGTACTGGGGGAGCGACTACGTCGCGAGCTTCTACGGCGCGAACGACCAGCTGCGCGTCGTGAACCGGCACCGGGGCGTGAGCGCGCACAGCACCGACTCGCTGCCGGGCGCGCGGGGCGTGTGGGAGGAGTACCGCTATGACGCCCTGGGCCGGCGCGTAGCGACGCGCTCGGTGCGCGACAGCTTCTGCCCGAGCAGCGCGACCGAGTGCCGCTCGTACATCGAGCGGACGGTGTGGGACGGAAGCCAGCTGCTGTACGAGATGCGCACGCCCGACTCGCTCCCGAACACGGACTACACGACGGCGGGCACGCTCAACGCCTACGGCGCGGTGATCTACCTGCATGGCCCGGGCACGGACCAGCCGCTGACGGTCACGCGGATCGGCCTCAGTGGCTACAGCGAGTACGCGGTGGCGCCCTACGCGGATATCCAGGGCGTGTACAAGGGCGCGAGCACCATGAGCGGGGTCGACCAGGCGACGTGCGCGGCGGGGCTCACGTGCCCGGGGATCGACTGGCCTGCTGCGGGCTCCAGGATGGGCGGAACCGATACAAAGACCGGGCGACCTGGGCAACTCATCTCGATCCAGGATGCGCAATGGATCAAGGGCGCCATGCACCACCAAGCTGCCGAAGTAGCGAAGGGCCGAATACAGAAAGTACGGGCCGGCAAGCACTATCTCGTTTACAGCGCAGCTCACTATTTCCAAAGCAGGACTGACGGCCACTAGTCACGCAGAAGATGAGGCTCCTAACGAATGCTGATCGGAGCGAGGCTTTGGTCAGTAGATGTGCACTCGAGCCGATCGGTACGCTACGAAATCTCAAGACTTATCGGATTCGGAATTGTCCTGAGCCATGAGGAACATGGGACTCGCAGTCGTCATAGCGTAGCGCTGATTCGTGGATGGTGCCCGAACCTCGATGCGGCATCTCGGGAAAAAGCCTCAAGTATGATTCAGCCGGTCGTGCTCACGTCGCATCCAACGATGCGCTTCACAACCGGTCAAGCGTCGCTCGCGCACTATCATGTGTTCGACATCTGCGATCCAATATCCAGGCTCTCGCTGCTGGCAGCGATCGCCGCGATGGTAAATACTGCAAGCGGCGATGTGTACCAGCCGAACTGGATGACTGAGCCATTCCTTCGAGGTATCGCAGAAATCTTGAGAGGAATCAATCTCCATATAAATCAACTGAGCCTCGCAACACGGCTGGGAGTCTCACCTTCGACCGTGCGCAAGTGGTTTGCCGCGAGCTCGCATGCGAGCTGTCGACGAACCTTGCTGTGCATGCGATCACTCGTGGTTGCCCGGGAGCTTCATCGCACAGCGGACAGTGCGTCGACGATCGCATATCGGCTAGGCTTCGAGCACGCCGAGACGATGTGCAGAATGCTGCGCCAATTTGGCATCTGCACAATTGAACTTCGACAAGACGTCGGATTTAGACGCCTTGAAGCTCTGGTTCAGCAGGAGTTGGGCTATTGATCCGACCGAGAGAAGCGCAATTGTTCTTGCGCGCGGGCCGGGAGCGGGTAACTAGTGCAGCACGAGATGGATGCAGGCTCTTGCGAATATTTTAGAGCCAATGTTGACGCAATCTGAACGGACACACGAACGGTCACGAAGATCGCTCGGAGGGCGCTTGCCGGTTAGTACCTCTATGAAATGGCTTCAGGCGGTGCGAGCACGGAGTACTGGGCAATTCGCCCTGTTATTGCTCTTGACTGCTTGTCAGGGATCTTCGGACAGGATCCTTCTTCCACCTTCGTTTCAGCCAATGGGAATTGTGCTGAACGCTGGCGCCGAAGCGGCATTACTCTGGGGACGTGGCAGCGAAGAACTCCTGTACATCTCGGCGAACAAAACGCTGGCTACACGAAGGTTACCCGTTCCTGCTGAGCGTCTACTCGCAGTTGCCTTTGATAAGGGCGAGAACCTCGTCTGGATCGATTCCGGTGGTCATCAAGGTGCGCAGGGGAGGCAACCCGCGAGCGGTGAATCTAAGCTGACCTTTTCGACAGCGCTGCTTCGATTGGAGAGTGCTGTGTGGTTCGATGGAAAGTGGTTCGCAACGAGCATCAACCGCGATAGTTCAGCGTCGCTTTGGTCGCTTGACGGAGCTCCGAAGGAGCGGCTGCGCATTTACCCTGAGCATAAGCCGCTGCATCCGTACGTTGAGCGAGCGTTCGTCACAACCGTTCATGGCGCACTCGCGGTCGTTAGTCGATACTACCCATTCCGCGTCATTCGACTGGATAGTACCCTCGCGATTCGAGATACAATCATCTTCGACATGCCCGCCATGGATTCGAGCGGCTCCGTTCGGCGGAACAATGCTGCACTGTTTGTGCTTGCCGCTCTTAGTGATCGAAGGGCAATCAATCTGTCATTGAGCGACCCGTTTAGCCTTCGACGAGTCGTACTTTCGAATGAAGCGCCGCCGATCGAAGGCAACGACGGATCTACACCGATCGCCAGATTCCTGGACGGGACGACGGTGTCGGTAGAGCCGGTTTCTAGAGGTCAGCTGTCTCTTCGATTTCGAAAGCCACAGTGAAGGCACCCCCTATCGATGGAGGAAGTATGTCAGTCGCTATGAAGTGGTTGCTTTCTGCGGCTGCCGTTCCTGCTGCAGTGTTCGCCGTCAGTGCCATTGAAGCGCAGTGTGCAAAATGCGTTTCCGGCGCGTGCCAGTGGGGGCCATTGGCGCCGCCAGCATACGCCGATTGCATGGTCCTCGGTGGAACTTGCTACAACAGCGTGCAGAAGTGTGGCGGAGACGAGACGCTGGAGTTTGCAGCCGTTGACTTCGGGCTCGATGGCCTTGGGGCTCTTAATGACCGCAGGGCATCAACGATCCTTGATCGGGCGAGCGGAACTCAGAAGGTTCGCATTCACTGCAGCGGAATCGTCGTCGGTCTGTCGTAGCCGTGCTTGACCGTTGCGGAGTCGCGCAGGTTTGGAGCGAGCCTCGTTCCCGCGCGGCTCCGTTACGCGTCCACTTGGTCCATGACCACGAATTAAGGACGTGTCAGTGAAACATGGTTTTAACTTTGCTAGTCTGCTCACTCTCTTCGCCATAGCTGGCGCCGAACCGACGGCGAACGCGCAGGAGGCGAGTGCTCGGCTGATTCGACGGATTGACGGCGTCGCCGAGGGTCTTTCATTCCGTACGCTCTCCGATGGTGTCGTGGTCAATCGGGGTCTTCAGTTCATCTCCGATCGAGAGAGCCCATCCGTGATTCGCGTGAGGGACGGGAAGCCGTTCCTGGTCGGTAGGGCGGGTGCAGGGCCAGGTGAATATCGAGACCCGGCCACACTTGCCACTCGTGGTGATACGCTGATCATCATTGAGCCGATTTCCCAGCGAGTCACACGAGTACCTTCGCCTTACAGAGTTGGGGCGACGAGCGTGGAGCATCTCGCGCGTCAATCGGCCGAGACGAGCGCTCCCATCGCTATAACGGGCACTGGGTTGTTCTTTCTTGACTCTCCAAGCGATAACGACGAAGTCGAGACCGGAAAGCCATACACACAGAACCTGCAGTGGAGGGACGCTCGGGCAACCCGATCCACGCCGATCGTCCGCTTCTCGCAGACCAAGGGAAGCACGTGGTCCATTCCAGTGCTCATAGATGGCAGAGAATTTCGAAGCGCATCAGTACAACCGTTCGTCGCTAGAACGCTATGGGCGGCGAGCAAGACTGGCCGCGGAGTAGCCGTTCTCGATCAGCAAGCTGATGATCGGACCGGCTCGGCTCTCGTTAGGATACGATTTTGGGACGCGAGTGGGCAGCCGGCGGGACAATGCCAGTGGACTGAGCGCTTGATACCACTGACCCGGGGCACTTTCGAACAGGAGATTGCGCGAGCTTTTCGGGATCCCCGCGTCAAGGTTCGGAGAGAGGATATCGATCGAGAGACGGCACGGCCCAAGTATTTGCCTGCGATTGAGCGAATGATCTTCGCGTCCGATGGAGAAGTTTGGCTCAGAACATCTTCTCACCGCACGTCGACCCTTGAACACTACCTTCACTTGCGCCCCGACTGCACGGGCCGCACACGTATCAGCTTTCCTACGCAAGCCGTGGTTCTCGATGCGACGGACGGTGTTGTGCTCACGACGTACAGCGACGACGAAATACTCGAAGCTCGCCTTTATTCGTATGCATCCCCGCGGAAATAGTCGGCTTATAGTGAGAGTGGATGCCGTATGCACGGGAGTGACAGACGGCCCCGTCAGAGCGCAGCCTCTCAGTCGCTTCCATCGCGCTGTCAGTGCCGCTTGAGCATTGCACCGAAGTAGGGTCAAAAGTGAACACTCCGGAGGCCTCCCAAGCGCTTTAAGGGAGACGCTCTCCCGTCAGATCTTGGCAATTGGCGCGCTAACATGGTGCCGCTAGCGTGGGGCTCCCTCATCAGGAGCCCCACGCTGCGTTCGAACACTTCGCTCCACGCGGTCCCGCCCTTTCTTCCGCTCCGCGCACGAGTCGCCGCTTCGTTGCTGTCGGTGCTCGGTCTACGTCCGACCTCGCGCCGCGCTCGCTGGCTGGGGGTTGTCACAGCCCTCGCGGCGCGACAGGCGACCGACGAGAGTGCTGTAGTTGATTCAGCTCGTCGTCGACTCTGGAGCGTCACGGACGGTGCGCTGGTTCGTCACCGGGCAAATAGGGCGACATCGCC
Organism: Gemmatimonadaceae bacterium; assembly: GCA_019752115.1. Classification (NCBI taxonomy): domain Bacteria; kingdom Pseudomonadati; phylum Gemmatimonadota; class Gemmatimonadia; order Gemmatimonadales; family Gemmatimonadaceae; species Gemmatimonadaceae bacterium. The sequence continues at coordinate 11,417 of JAIEMN010000047.1, read as the reverse complement.
GGCCCTGACACGACTCCGCGCGGCCGTGCCGACTCTGGCTCAGCGCGCGCAGGATGCGACCGACGCTGCCTTCCGGCTCGAGTCGTTGGTTCCGGCGGGGGCGGTCGAAGAGGCGCCGAGCTGGGTCTTGCGATGCATGCTGGTCGTGGGGCTCCTGGCCGAGTCGCTCGTCAGCTATGGAAGCCTGGGCGCCACACCCTTGGCCGACTCGCCTCTCGTGTTGGCAGCGTCATGTCTCGCACTGCCAACGCTGGTCGCGGCCATTCTCTCGCGGGCAGGAGTCGTGGTGCGTCGCAGCGTATGGACAGGAAAGATTGCCGTAACAGATGTGCTGCTGGTCGCACTGGCCCTCGCCGTGGCCGTTGTGCTTGGCGTCGGGCTGACGCTCAGCCGCGTGGGTCCAATGAACGAAGGACGTACGGCCGCCCTCTGGACGTCGGCAGGTCTGCAGGCGGTAATCCTGCTGCTCCCATTGGTCGATGGATACTTGCATGCCTCTCCCGTGCCTGGTCTTCGCAAGGCGCGTCGCCTTCGCGACCGGACGGTTCAGCGGCATGACGCCCACAAGGCGGAACTCCAGCGGCTCGAGGCAGAGCACGCCGAGCGTGAGGTCGAGTTGCTCGCCAACGCGGAGGCGACACATTCGGAGTTTGAGCGCACGCTCGCGCGCTTCGGACCCTCGCATTCTGCGTGCGCATCGGCGTCGACTCAGCCAGGACGTGCTGTGCTCTCGTCAGCGACGGTTCGATGAACCACCTCCTTGCGTTTGCCCAGCGTGCAGCGCTGCTGATCATCCTTTCGCTGGTCGCATGCCGCCCAATCGTGGGTACACCGGTCCGAACCGGTTGGGCGGTCGACGCCCTGCGAGGACGTCTCGTGCTGCTGTATGTTGATCGGTCCGCTTCCGTCGCGGACACCATGTGGAGCGAACCCATGCAGCGTCTCACGGCTGAGCTCCGAGCAGGGGATCGGCTCCTCGTGTATCCCATCGGAACGCGTGCGCCCGATGTACCGCTCTTGGACACCACGCTTGCGGGCAGTGTCGCCGATCGCCTTTCTGGAGAGTTGGGGCTGTCGACGCGGGTGAGTCGCATGCGCGACAGCGAGCGTGCGCGAGATCTGGCGGTCGCCCTTCGTCAGCGTGCGGCAGCCGCGCGGGCGGTGGTCGGGGCGGCGCAGAGCGCCATCGTGTCGGCCATCTGCCATGCGGTACAGCTCACGTCGGCAAATCCAGACCGGCGCGCCGTAGCCGTCCTGCTCACCGACGGTGTTGAGGAAAGCCAGTACGGCAACCTGTCGAGGGGTCGTCCGACGCCGCAGCTGGCCCGTCGCGTGGTCGGCGCGGTTCGCGTCAACGGGGGCTGTGCCGCCGTGAGCGAGTGGCCAACGATTCGGATGGTTGGCATCCGCCATCGGTCGAACACGCAGGCACTGCTTCGGTGGTGGATGATCGTATTGACCGAAATGGGCTACCTGCCGAGCCCAGATGACGTTTCAACCCATCGTCTGACTCCGTTCCTCGCTGCCTCCATTCGGCCACAAGCCGACAAAGGGCCTCATGATCAGTGAGCTCTCTGTGGAATACCACGCGCGACATCTCGCCATCACGGTGGTGGGGCACCTAGACTTGGCGCTCGCGCTCCGACTCTCACGCGTGCTTGCTGCTGCACACGAATACTACCGCTACACCAGTGCGCTCGTAAACCTGCAGCACGTACGGTGCGGCTCGCGATCTTGCCGCATAGTTCGCGAAGCGGTGGCGAATGCTTCGGCCAATGGCTGTCGGGTAGAGATAGCCGCGACGCCGACGCTGCGCGCGCGCATCGATGCCGAGTCGGATCGCATCGCGCAGAACGCGCGCCGGCGAATGGGCTTCAGCCGATGACTCAGGCGTTGGATCTGTCTGCGCCGCTCGTCGTGCCCGAGCTTGCGTCGATCGGCCTGACCTTTACGCGCGCCGCGCTCACGCGCGGAGTGCTTGCCGTGGGCGGTACGGGTTCTGGCAAGACCAAATCAGTGCTGCTTCCACTACTTACGGCGATTCTCAGGGAGCGCGCGCTGGCGGCGCCGGAGCACCGGAGCTCAGTCGTGTGCATCGACCCGAAGCACGAGCTGGGCACCTACGTACGTGCAATCGATCCCCGGGTCATTGAAGTCGGCGCCAGTACCGAGCGTCCACTGGATCTGTTTGCGTCTGCTGATCGTGGACACCTCGATGCTGGGGCGGTCGTCGACCGCTATTTCGCACTGAGCAGCGTCTTGATGGACGGGGCGCGTGACGGCTTCTGGCGAACGGGCGCTCGTGAGCTGCTGCGCGAGTGCGTGTCCATCGACCTGCATTGCCTCGAGCGTGGTGGGGCAGGTGGCGACGCGCACATCCGTCGCGCGCTGCTGTGGCGTGCGCTTTCGCGCGCTGTGCTAGACGCGGGACGCATCACGCCCGCGGAGGCGCGTCTCATGGTGTCGCCACGGCGGCCCATCAGTCGCTATCTCCAGTTGATCCGCCTGTTGGTGCGCGACGGGAGTTCACCTTTGGGTGGGGCGTCTTCGGCGACGCTCCTTCAGCGCGTATTGAGCCAGCATGTCCCCGATCTCGCCCTTCCCGCACTCTCGCGTCTTGCCGAACTCTCGTCCGAAACCGCGAGTTCGTTGTCGGCGACCGTGGCGGCGCTCGTCGGATGTCTCTCAACTGAGCGTGTGCAACGGCTGGTTCGATTGGACGTGCTGCCTCCGCTTCGAACGACACCGGTACTCTCGATGGCGGATGTCGTACGCTCCGGGGCCGTCGTGTTGTATCAGCCACGGCGCGGCAGTGAGGAGGAGTCGACGATCGGACGCGCGGTGAAAGCAGCACTGTATGATGCGGTTCTGGCGGGGGTGGCCTGTACCTCCTTCGGTGCCATTCAGCGGCTCGTCGCCTTAGTTGTCGATGAGGCACAGGAGGTGATCTCCAGTACGGGAGTGAGCGACGCGCAATTTCTGGCGGTTGGGCGCGCGTTCGGTGCCGCGACGGTCTTCGCCACGCAGTCGATCTCGGCGCTGCGCGATCGACTGCCGTTGGGATCCCATGACACTGTCCGCGCGATTCTGACCAACTTGGCCACTCGAGTGCAGCTCGCGACAACCGATCCGCTTACGATCGATGAGCTGCGGCCGCTCATACCACTGCCACCGGCAGGTGGACCGCACCTTCTTGATGTGCGATCGCCGGCACAGTACCTCCCTGGGGAGGCGATCTGGATCGCGCCGGGGGGGTGGGGAATCGGGGCGGTTCCGATCGTCGCGCCTATCGGCGACGCGCGTGCACCCGCGCAGCCCCGCACAACAGATCGGATCGACCACCCGAGTTTGCAGCGAGCCCCGCGTTCGAACTAGGGTGGTTCATGCTGAACATTCAAACGCGGTTTCCGAGATGGTTACACGTCGTGAAGGTCGTGACGCTCCTCGGCGACGACGAACGCGTGACCCGCAACGCCTTTCAGAAGCATGGCGCCGAGGACGCATGGAGCTGGGCCACGGCACAGCGCCCCGCCGGCACCCCCGGCGGACCAAGGGTTGGCACCGCTCCCTGGCGGGTCTTCGCCGAGGGCCAACGTGCGCGGGACGTGCGGCCCTTGCTGGCGTTGTGGTTATCGAGCGAGGAGCTGTGGCCGATCACCTTGGACGACCTGGCGAGCCTCGCACTCAGCGATGCCGAGGTGCGGGAGCGCTGTCTCCTGGCAGAGCGGCTGGCCGCGCTGCTCCTCCATCAGCCCCATTCGTGGGCATGGCTGTCCGCGTCTGTCGGGCTCCTCAACCCTGAGCACGTGGATCCGTTACTGGACGATGTCGACGACTTGCTGGGTGACCTGCACGGCCGGCCACTTCGGACGCCGCGGAAGTCAGGGACAGCCGTCTCCGCAGCGACTCCCCGGCCGAACCTCGTGCCACCCGCGCCGGCGGCACGTCCGTCGCCGGGTCCGACACCTCCCGCGTTGTCGACGAGACCGCGCCTCTTTCGGTCTGGCGACCGGTCAAATTCCCCGCCGCTCTAGCACGTTTTCCGGAGTGCGGAACTCGGGATAATAGTTGCTGCCCCCGAGATACCTAGGGGATCGGGAGCCGGGGGGAGGGCCTGCCCTGTTCCATCCCAACCTATCCACTCACCGCTTCGCTCCCCGAGGCACTGACGTGCTCCGGCACGTCGATCGTCGGGGCCGGTGAGGGATCCGGGACCAGGCCGCCGCTCGAAGGCGCCGGGACAGCCATCCTGAGGGTACCGAAGACGTACGGTGAGGGATCCGGGGCTGGAGGGGTAGCCCCCACAGTCTTGGAGCTGCCGAGGGCTTGGCAACTTCGACGAGGGGGCCCTTGCTGCAGTGGGCTCTCGGGAGCCCCCGTGAGCCGCCGGTGGCGCGATGAGCCACCGCCTGCAGCACGGACTCCGCGGCGTGCACATCCTTCCTCCCGAACTCGACGACATCCTCGGACTCAATCGACGCGGCACCCACTGGTACCGGCAGGATCGCTACCCCGATGGAAAGTTCGCGCAGATGTCGCAACAGCTAGACGATGCAACCGTCCTTGAGGCGCTGCACGGACAGTGTTGGATCGGGTCCCGTGCACGGACCGATGACCGGGGAGTGGCGATCATGGACCGAATCGCCATCGATATCGACTGCAAGGGCGACGCCTCGATCGCTGATCGAAATCGTCGCTACTGGCTGGTGCGCAAGGCCTTCGGTGACAGCGAGCCGCTCGTCTACGCCACGCCGTCAGGCACTGGATTGCGAGTGGTGTACCGGATTCCACAGCAGCCGCTGGAGACGTGGATCGCGTCAAAGTCGCACGGCCGTGTTGCCGATTGCTTGCGCGCAGCTGGCCTGCAGGTGAAGAGCGGCGCGATCGAGATCTTCCCCCAGAAGAAGTTGAACGATCGCACGATGCTGGGGCCAGACATGCCGCTGCTCAACGCGCAGACCCTCGAGCACAAGATTCCGTTCGGCCGGACCCCGGAGAACTGGATCGACTACGTCGCGCTGGCGCTGCCACACGTCCGGAGGTGGTACGCCGCGCCAGCGACCGCCGTGCTCGATCGCATACGGGAGGGCGCCGCACGATGGCAGTCGATGCACCCGGAACGCGCCTCACACGACGTGTTATTTGACGACGAAACTGCGGGCAATGATGGGGCCTCGCGCCGTGCGTACAAGCCGAGCGGTGTGCTGGAGCGTGGCCTGTCGGAGCCCGGGTCACGCTTCGAGGTGGAGTTCCTCGCTGCCTGTGAGCTGGTCTACCACGCACAGTTTGATGGAGGCAGCACGAAGGAGGAGCTGGCTGACGCGCTGGCCCGATGGCTCGCCGCGAAACACCACGGGTTCTCCAAGGAATTCAATGAGTCCTTGCGACGACATCGTTCGAAGGATGAGGCGATCGGCGCGTGGACGCGGCGCTATTCGATGCGCGACTCACGAGGACGTGACATCTTCGACCGCGCGGCAAGCGTGGTTCGACGCGGTCGGGAGCACATGTCGCCCGTCCTCAGCGATGATCTGTTCGAGTGGATTCATACGCTTTCAGCTGATTTCGCAGGAGCTCGCCGGTATCGATTTGAAGCTTGGTTCGTAACGTTTCTGCACACCGTCTTGCTTTACCAGTTCAAGACGACGCGGACCGACGAGGGCGTGGCGTTCACGTTTGGCTTCGCGGCCAAGCGCCTGCAGCGCATGCCGTTCGGAAAGGGCTCATACACCTATGCGGGACGGTCGCAGACCGCCTACGCCGCGTACGTCGACCATCTGCAGGCCAAGGGCGTGTTGTTCACTGACGGCCTGTTTGTCAGTCCGACCATGCGCAAGCCGAATGGCGCGCTGCCACAGCGGTCCTACCCGTGTACGTACAAGCTGATGCTCCCGCTTGCAGTTCGATACGAGCAGGTGGTCCCGCCGACGCCGCAGACCCCCGAAGCCTTCTCGGTCGCGCTCGCGGCGCACGCGCGCTGGATTCACGCGACTGGGAAGCACTACGGTCGCGCGACGATCTGGGGATGGGCTGACGGTGATGTACCGGACGCAGCAATCGCGGCCGACGTCGCTCCGACAACCGTCGCCACATCATCGGATGCTTCGCTGGCGTCGCTGCCCACGCCCCGGATCCCTCGCCGATCTAAAGCGCCGCCATCGATGCACGTGCCCGGTACTCGGGGCTTTCGAATCGCAGATCGGTCGAAGAAAACGCAATCGAGCGCAACGCAAACGGCCGCTATGGTGAGCGTGGTCCCGGACGACGGGACGTAGAGACCACCCTCCATCTGCCAAGCATGTCCGAATCGCCGCGTCTCTCGCCCATCGTTTCTCTACCGGCACTGCTCACGCCTGCGCAGGCGGCGCGTCTCCTGATGGTGTCCGTGAGTGTGCTGCCTTCGCTCCGTTTGCCCGAGGTGCCGGTGCCGTCCCGCGGCGCGGGACTCCGACGCCACGTGCGGTACCGCTTGACCGATGTGATCGCAGCGGCTGGCAGCGCTGCGGATCGTCGCTGACGCCGAGCCGCCTCGTGGAGAACGTGATCATCCGCGGTCGTACCGCGTACGTGTGGCTGCCGACCCAGTCTGGTCGTCGCCGCCGGGTCGCGCTTCGATGGCTGCGTCTCGCAGCCGACGGGAAGGGGCGTGACGCATTGATTCGAAAGGGCGGGGAAGTTCTCGCCCGCATTGAGGCGCAGCTGTTCCGGTGCGCCGTACCGAAGTGGACTGTTCTGAACGCCGTGCATGATGGGCGCTTGAGCTTGCAGGAAGTGAACTCCACACTTGCCCGACCCGACGGACTGCGGCAACTCGAAGAGACGCTGCAAGAGCAATCGGAGCGGGCGAAACGCGAGGCAGCCGCCGCGATTGCGGTGCTCCCGCTCGTGGATCGCTGGTCTGCGCTCACCCCTGGACGCCGTCATCGTCCTACCAGCGCGACCGTGGCGAATCGGCGCGGACGCATGCGTCGGCTCGCCACGATGCTGCCCACGCTCGGACTCTGGACGCGTGACAATCTGCAGCGCGTGGTGTCGCCCGGGCCGACCGCGACGGATGGGATGGTGGGTGTCGGTAACGGGGCGACTCAACGCACCTACCTGCGTGACCTCCGGCAGTTCTGTCAGTGGCTTACGGAGGAGGGCCTCCTCCCGAATAATCCGGCGACCGCGCTCACAGTGGATCGCCACTCGGCGCCGCCGATTCGCGCCGTGCCGATCGACCTACTGCTTCGCATTCATGACGCTCTGCCGATGGGCCCACTCGCCGATGCGTTCGGCTTCCTGGTGGCGACTGGGGCCGAGCCACAGATCGTCGAGCGAGTGACGGTGGAGGACGTGCGGGAGGCGACTCAGCAGGTGTGGCTGGCAGGGACCAAGAACTCGTTCCGCCAGCGCTGGGCCTACGTCGAAGCGTGGTATTGGCCTACACTCGTTGCGCGCAGCCGCGGACTGCCTTCAGGCACTCGGCTGTTTGCCGTGACGCGTGGCCGACTCGCCGCTGCCGTGCGTGCGGCGGTCCAATCGCTTCGCAAGAATGATCCCCTCGGAACGATCCCCGCCGACTTCCGACCGTACGACACGCGGCACGCGTTTGCCGCACGGTATGTGGCCAGCGGCGCATCGCTGCGCGTGCTCGCGGACCAGCTGGGGCACGCCAACGAGTCGATGATCATTCGCCTGTACGGCCGCTACCGGTCGGACTCGTCCTCGCTGGCCGCGCTGGATCCAGGGTCGGTCCGCCGGCGCTGAGGTGGCGCGCGTTGCCGTGTCGAGCCTGTGGTCTCGGTGAGGGATCCGGGGCGGTGGCAACAGATCTTGCCAGGCCAATCGTGCACGTCCACCTGTAGATCGTTCCGGCCGACTGGATCACCAGATCGCGCCCGTCTGATCCCTTCTTACAGGAGCGTCGCATGTCTGGACAGCTGGACCTCTTCGCGGAACCCTGCTCGATCACGATGCATCGTTTGGCGTTCTCTGATCGAGAGGCGCTTGACGCCTACCTCGAGCCGTGGCAGCAGCACCCCGATCCTGCGATTCGGACGCGCGTCGGTCGTTATCTCTCGTCACCCCTCAAGGTGCAGTACCTCCATGACCCCGTGGAGGCCTTGCGCATCGAGGCACTCGAATGCTGTGCCGCACCGCTCGAGTCGATTGTAGCTGCGCACTCAGATCCGTCGCCCCAGCTCCAGAGTGCCGCCTTCGCGAGCCTCGCGCGTCGATCGGGCGAGCTCGAACGCGCGTCTGACGATCTCAAGGTCGCAGCGCTCCTCACGCTTGCGGGTGAGGAGCGGCGCGCGTGGCGTTGCTGGCGCATGCGCCCGCTCGCGCTGCTGCGCCTCCTTCCGGAGGCACGGCAGGCCGAAGTCATCGCTCGATGGCTCACGGCCGGCGCCGCCTGGATTGAGCATGCCTATTGGAGGCAATGCGAAGGGTGGATCTGTCACGGTCGATTCCGGTCGTTCGCTGAGCAGGCACACACGTGCGACGCGTCGTGTCGGCGTCGGCGGAATCATCTCGCGGATGCGGGGCTTTGCACGGCGGTTGCCGGGGAACTTGCCGGGATATAACGCGCTGAATGGCGGTGCGACAATCGCTTGCAGTTGACTGGCGACGCGCGGAGGGGCCCCGAATGGGCGAGTTTCGCAATTCATGCAACACGACGGCGCTTACCCCCATACTGGGTAGGTAGCCGCTCGTACATCGACACGTCGCCGATGGTCGACCGGCGGGCACGAAGTGCTAATCCTTTGCCCCTCTCGCCGATGCCGACCACGTCGTTCCCCACGCCGTTGATCGAAACCCTTTGGAACATCGACGGCCCCACGCGTGCCGCGCTCATCATCTTGACGGGCGCGCTGCCCTTCGATCGTCGACCGGAGTGGATCCTCCCGTACCTGTCGGAAGACGGCATCGACTTCGATGCGCTCAGCTGGCATGAATTCGCGACGGAGGAAGAGGACGCGCTCGTGGCCATCGCAGCGTCCCTCTATGGGTACGAGGACGGTGGGCGTCCGGTTGGTGTCAGTCTGTGCCTGGCTTTGCCGCTCCTCTCTGAGGAGAACTTCGCGACGGTGGTCTTCGCCATGAAACTGGGCGTCGAACTCCCCGAAGAATTCCTCCGTGACGCGTGGCCGCTGGCGCAGGTGAACGACGTCTTTGTCAAATCCAACACGCCTGCGCGCCGAGGGCGCGTCGGTAAGGCGGCGCTGCGGAAGTCATCGCCGAGGGTGCGCGCTCGTCGCGGGCGCTAGGGACGACGCTCGATCGCGCTTCTTCGCTCGGTTCAGGCCGATGTCGCCCATCAGCGTCGTCGGCCTTCGTGCCTCGTGTCGGTGACTCCGCCGACTCGTGAGCGATCGGGTCTCGCCGAAGGTGGCTCGTGGTCGTTGTCTAAGTTGTTTCACGTGAAACACTTAGCGGCATTCTCCCGGAAAGCACGGCGTAAGCCACATCGCCATTCCGCCCCCAGTGGCGCGATGGGCGATCATCCCTGGGAAGGATGGAGTCAAGAAGCTCTAGGATCTCCGAATCCTCCCGAGCCTCCGGCACACAGCGCAAGACACCGTAAGACCACCCACGGTTATCCAAATATTGTCCAGCAACGTCCCCACTTGAGGGCGTCGCTGCGTGTTGTACCTTCTACCGGTTAAGGCGGTAGGCGCTGTGGATTGTGCAGTACTTGCCGATTGAAGGAGACTAGTCAGGCGTTCCGCGACGCAATGAGCTACGAAATCATCGAACAGTGCCTGCGAGCAAAGACCGGGCGCATGGAGGAGTGCGAGGACACGATCGTGATCACCCCGCACTTCATCGCTATTGGGGACGGGGTGACGTCGAAGTCGGACGGGCTGTGGGGGGCTACCCGGACCTCAGGAAGGGTCGCAGCTGACCTATTCGCCGAGTTGCTGGTTGACTTACCTCCAACGATGGCCGCGCACGAAGCCATCGTCTGGCTCACTCATGGATTCCAACAGTTCTACGAGAAACAAGGGCTCTTGGACGTCCTCGAGCGCATGCCTGACAAGCGTCCGGCAATCACGCTGGCGATCTATAGCGTGGCCCGGCGCGAAGTTTGGATGCTTGGCGATGGGCTTTGTCGGATCAACGGCCAAGTGCGTATGCACGAGAAGGCCATTGATGTCGCATTGGGAGCCATGCGGGCGGTTGTGTTGGAACAAGCGATTGCAGAGGGTTGCACGATCGAAGAGCTCTTGCGTCGAGACGTGGGGCGTGAAACGATCCTGCCGTACCTCCGCAAACAGAGCCTGTTGCAGAATCAGATGGCCGAGACCCCCTTTTCATACGGCGTCTTGGATGGATTCCCGGTACCACGGCGATTCGTCGAGATACATCCTGTCGGAGATCAGCCAGCGGAACTCACCCTTGCGTCGGATGGATATCCGACCTTGGAGGCATCGCTGGAAGCGACAGAAGAGTTGCTGCGTTCGTTGCTCGACACTGATCCGCTTTGCTTTCGCGCGTTGCGCTCGACGAAGGGTATGCGCCCAGAATGTGAGGCGCATGATGATCGTGCCTATATTCGCTTTCGCGTTTGACTCTTCACCCCACCTGTGTCTTCCTTTCATTCAGTTGCATCGGGTACGCATCGGCTTCTCCGGGCTGCGATGTCTCATCTGGATCTGAGCGCTCGCTGGGATCCGTTCTTGATCTACGACCCGCGAACCCTGTTGAACCTGTACGGCGAAGAGTCAACGATGGTGCCCGGGCTTCCCTATACAATTCTGTGGGAGGCGACAGAAGGGCCGACGACAGCGGTTTCGTGGGATGTGGAGCTCGATCGCACGCTCGATTTCGCGGTTGAGTGGCCCGTGGGTGATTGGCACCTGGTGGCATCCGCCGGCTACGAGTCGCTCTTGCGCTCGAGGCGCATCTCTGACAATGAGGACTTAGTGAGGGTGGCGCGGTTGGATGTGGGGGCGGAAACGGTCTCACTGGTGGTTCAGCGAGCGGCTTATCACGAGCAAGCGCGCTCGAACCTCATTCTGGATTACCGAAACGAGGGGTACTCACGCGTTCCGACACTCAGGCAGTTGATGGCCCGTGAACATGGACGGATGCTGCCAAGCCTCGGCGACCGCAGGTTGGCAAACACTATCGGCGTATGCTTGCTCCTCTTGTTCAAAGAAGAGGGTGAGCCCGTACCCTACCTCACATATCGCGCACCCAATCTGGGTGTATTCCCGTCGGCCATCCACTGTTCGGCCGGTGGCGCTGTTCGCTGGTCCGATGATCTGCTCACTCGCCCCTTCCTTTCCATTCTATCTGAGCAGATTCAGCGTGAAATGGTCGAAGAGTTGGGGATTTCCCCTCTTGAGGTTACTGACTGAAGCGCCCCGGGTTTGATGGAGGCTCCCCGCTTTGAGAGATTGGGAGCATGGCACGAGACAAAGGGATTG
>JAIEMN010000046.1 GCA_019752115.1 Gemmatimonadaceae bacterium | reverse complement strand
TGTATGCCGCTCCGCGACAGCAGGTCCTGAACGATGGGCGATTGCGGGCTCGCCACGAAGAAGGCGGCATCGATGTTCCCCGAGATCAGGAGATTCTGTGCCGCCTTGCCGCCGACCTTGAGAATCGTGGTGGGCGGTCGCGCGATCCCCGTGGCCTCGAGCATGGTCATGGCCAGGGCGGCGGTCCCGCTGTTCGCGTCGCCGATGGCGATCATCTTGCCGTTGAGCGGAGGCAGCTGGTCGAGCGCTCGGTCGCCCCGGTGAAACACCCACAGGATCTCGTTGTAGACGCTGCCCAGCGAGACCAGGCCCTTCGTGCTGTCGGGCGGTGCCGCGCTGACGATGCCGCCCTGGACCAATGCAACGTCCACGGCTGCCGCAGGATCCGAGAGTCGCTGCAGGTTCTCGACCGCGCCGCTCGAGGGCCACAGCCGCAAGGTCACGCCGTCCCGGGCCAGGATGTCTCGATATCGCGTGGCGGTGGCGTGATAGGTGCCGTCGGCGGCGCCGGTCGACATGACGATCTCGCTCGGCGGCGCCGGCCGCATCAGGAACAGCGTCAGTCCGGTGGCGACAACGACCACCAGTACGGCCGGGACACCGACGAACAGGAGATCGCGGTTGAGCCGATGCCTGGCGGTTGCCATGGGTCGCTACCGGGTGTTGCAGCTACCTATCGGGGCCCCGCACGCTGCCGCTGCGTCTCAGGCCTGCAGCGCTTCCTGCTTCCTGTGCAGGAACCATTCGTCCAGCACGAAGCTCCTGGTGAACCATTCGCTGCCCATGAGCCGGGCAGCGGCAAGTTTCTTCAATCCTTCCGGCAGCCGCTCGGTCATCGACTTCGTCTGGCGCGCCCCGAAGCGCTGCAGCATCTTCGCTTCGTATGGGGCCAGTTTCGCCGCGCTGTAATCGCCCTTGGCGGCAATGAGGATTTCCGCGGCGAACATGGCAGATTCCACTGCGGGACGAATGCCTTCGCCGCTCTGCGGGTACGCGAGTCCTGCCGCATCGCCGATCAGCATCGCGCGATCGCCGAGGAACGGACGCGGCGCATGGTTGTAGAGCAGATAGGCATGACCGCCCAGCTTCTCGGGCGTGTCCTGCGGTACACGGCGTTCGGCCTTCAACCAGCGCACGAATTCCGCGACGTGCTCGGACAGCTTGTGATTGTCCTCGCGGCCGAGGCCGACGTTGAGAAAATCACCCTTGCGGAAGATCCAGCCGTAGCCCTTCAAGTCCGGACAGAAGTACAGTTCTGGCGCTTCGCCGAGCGCTGCGCAATCCTGCTTCTGCGTCTCGGTCATCGGGAACTCGATTTCCTGGGCGGCCACGACGCTCTCGCTCTGGCCAAGTTGCGCGCCGATGTGGCGGGCGACGGGGCAGAAGTGCCCGCCGGCACCCACCACGAACTTCGCTTCGATGGTGCCGTTGGCGATCCAGCCGTTGGCTGAGCGCTCGAGCGATTTCAGTTGGGCGGGCGGAGCCAGGCGCGCGCCGCACCGTTCGAGCAGAAAGGCATCGAACTCGAAGCGACGAATGCCGTAGCTCACGACTTCGGGGTACTTCGTGTTGACGATGCGGCCTTCGATCATGCCGGTGCGGAAGGCGGTGATCGGTTGAATCGTGCGGCCGGTGGCGCGATAGGCATCGACGTCCATTTCCAGTTCCTGCACCACCGCCGGCGTTACCCAGCCCGCGCAGATCTTGTCGCGCGGAAACGCCTTCTTGTCGAGGATCATCACGTCGATGCCGGCGCGCTTCAGCAAACGCGCGCAGGTGGAGCCGGCGGGGCCGCCACCGACGATCAGGATTTCGCAGGTGTCCATTCGGGCGAAGGAGTCTCCAGGTGAGATGCTGCTGGCCCCCACCCTGGCCCTCCCCCAGCAAAGCTGGGGGAGGGGACTGGGCAGGAAGGGGTCAGCGGGGATACAGGTGTTCGCGATTCATCGGAATCGTGTTGTCCTGGGGCCGGGCAAACACGATCTGGAACAGTTGCAGCGCACCGGTCAGGAACGACGCCTGGGAGGCCGCCAGGTACATGCGCCACATGCGCACGAAGCGCTCGTCGTACATCTTGCGCACCTCGTCCACGTGGGCTTCGTAGCGGTTGAGCCAGGCTTCCAGCGTGTGGGCGTAATGCAGCCGGAGGTTCTCGACGTCGAGCACCGAGAACTGGTGGCCTTCGAGGATCTGCATCATCTCCGCCAGGGTCGCGGGATACGCGCCGGGAAAGATGCGCTTCTCGGTCCAGGCGTTCATCGGTGCCGGCTTGTTGCGGCCAATGGAGTGGATCAGTCCGCGGCCGTGCGGTTTCAGCACGCGGTGGATCACGTCGCCCAGGGTCGGATAGTTGTCCAGGCCGACGTGCTCCAGCATTCCGACCGAGACGAAGACGTCGCATTCGCCCTGCATGGTGCGGTAGTCGTCGAGCACGTATTCGACGCGGGTGTCGAGGCCTTCTTCCTTGGCCTTGGCCCGCGCGAACTTCACCTGCTCCTGGGAGATGTTGAAAGCGCGCACGGTCACGCCGTAGTGCTTCGCGAAATGGCGCGCGAGGCCACCCCAGCCGCAACCGGCCTCGAAAACCACCTGACCCGGCTTCAGCTCCAGCTTGCGGGCGACGTGATCGAGCTTGGCAATCTGCGCCTCTTCGATCGACATGCCCGGGTGCGGGTAGTACGCGCAGGTGTACTGCATGCGCGCGGTGTCCAGCCACAGCTTGTAGAACTCGTTCCCGAGGTCGTAGTGGTGGTGGATGTTCTCCTTGGAGCCCGCCAGCGTGTTCGCGCGCGGCTTGTTCATCCAGCGCAGGAAGCGGGCCTTGAGCGACTTGTCCGGCAGGTTGTCGAGGCCGAGGAACACATGCTCCAGGAATGCCACGAGGTCGCCTTCGATCTCGATGCGGCCGTTGCTGTAGTCGTCGGCCGGGTAGACCTCGGGGTTCACCAGCATGCGCATCAGGGCGCCGCGATCGCGGATGACCATGGTCGCGACCGGCGTGGCGGAGCCGCACACGATTTCCTCGCCGCCCCAGAGGCGGATGCGGATGGGCGGATTGCCGGCGGTCTCGAGCAGGCTTTCCAGCAGGCGGCGTTCCACGGCCGTTACGCCACTGCGTGCAGCAGCGGCTGACGTCTGTTCCAGCTGAAGGCGGCCTTCCTTGTAGTCCATGGTCTTCCTCCCGGGGGAGCAGCCTCCATTTTGGCGCAATGCCGCATGGCCGCCAACCATCCGGGGCGACCGCGTATGACAAGTGGGCGGGCGTCAGTGATGGTAAGGCGCCCTGACGGCGTCGACGACCGCCTTGGTGACATCCGACGTGCGCGCCGTACCGCCCAGATCGGGCGTGAACACGCGGGCGCCGGTGGCGATCTCCACGGCTCGCATGAGCCGTCTGGCCGCCCGGGCCTCGCCCAGATGCTCCAGCATCATGACCGCCGTCCAGAAAGTCGCGACCGGGTTGGCCACGCCCTTGCCCTCGATGTCCCAGGCCGATCCGTGGATCGGCTCGAACATGCTGGGGAAGCGGCCTTCCGGATTCAGGTTCGCCGTGGGCGCGATGCCGAGGCTGCCCGACAGTGCAGCCGCGAGGTCCGACAGGATGTCCGCGTGCAGGTTGGTTGCCACCATGACGTCCAGGGTAGCCGGTTTCAGCACCATCCGCTGGGTGGCTGCGTCCACGAGGACCTTGTCGGTCTTCACGTCCGGGAAGTCGCGTGCCACTTCGGCGAAGATCTCGTCCCACATCACCAGGCCGTTGCGCTGGGCGTTGGACTTGGTGACCAGGGTGAGCAGCTTGCGCGGGCGCGACCGGGCCAGCTGGAAGGCGAAGCGGTGGATGCGTTCCACCCCGGCGCGGGTGAAGATCGAGACTTCGGTGGCGACCTCTTCCGGGTGGCCGCGGTGCGACCGGCCGCCCTGTCCGGAATACTCGCCTTCACTGTTCTCGCGCACGATGATCCAGTCGATGTCGCCCGGCGACTTCAGCCGGAGCGGCGGATCGATCCCCGGCAGGATGCGCGTCGGCCGCACGTTGGCGTACTGGTCGAAGCCCTGGCAGATGGCGAGGCGCAGGCCCCACAGCGAAATGTGATCGGGCACCTGCAGCGAACCCACGGCGCCGAAGAAGATGGCGTCGAAGGGCTTCAACCGTGCGAGGCCGTCGTCGTCCATCATGCGGCCGTGCTTCAGGTAGTAATCGCTGCCCCAGGGAAAGTGCTCGAAGTCGAGCGCGAACGAGCCGTCGGCCTGGGCAAGCGCGTCGAGCACTTCGATGCCGGCGGCGATGACTTCCTTGCCGATGCCGTCGCCGGGGATGGCTGCGATTTTGTAGTGCTTCATGATGAGGGCATTCGACGTGTCCGCGATTTGGCCCCCACCCTAACCCTCCCCCAGCGAAGCTGGGGGAGGGGATGTACACCCCTTCCCCCGGCTTTGCCGGGGGAAGGTTGGGATGGGGGCAGCGGGTTGTCAGAAGTTGACGTTACTCCCGCCTTTCAACTTCAGAATCTGACGCGCATCGTCCGGCGTCGCGATCTCCAGCCCCAGTTCCTCGAGGATCCGGCGTATCTTCGACACCTGATCCGCATTGGTCTTGGCGAGCTGGCCCTTGCCGATCCAGAGGCTGTCCTCCAGACCCACGCGCACGTTGCCGCCCATCACGGCGGACATGGACGCGATGTACATCTGGTTGGCGCCGGCGCCGAGTACCGACCATTGATACTGGTCACCGAACAGCCGGTCGGCCGTGCGCTTCATGTGCATCACGTCTTCCGGATGCGGGCCGATGCCGCCGCGCAGGCCGAACACCGACTGGATGAAGAGCGGCGGCTTCACGATGCCGCGATCGAGGAAGTGCGAGGCCGTGTACAGGTGGCCGATGTCGTAGCACTCGATCTCGAAGCGCGTGTTGTTCGCGCTGCACGACTCCAGGATGTAGGCGATGTCCTTGAACGTGTTCTTGAAGATGCGATCGTCGGAACCGGCGAGATAGGGCCGCTCCCAGTCATACTTGAAGTCCTTGTGCCGGTTCAGCATCTCGTACAGGCCGAAGTTCATCGAGCCCATACTGAGCGAGGCCACTTCCGGCTTGAGTTGCAGCGCCGGCTGCAGGCGCTCCTCGATCGCCATGGTCGGCGCCCCGCCGGTGGTGAGGTTGAGCACCACGTTCGAGGCCGCCTTGATCTTGGGCAGGAAGCGCCGGAACATGTCCGGGTCCTGCGTGGGGCGGCCGTCCTCGGGCATGCGGGCGTGCAGGTGCACGATGGCCGCTCCGGCCTTGGCTGCACCGATGGCCGCTTCCGCGATCTCGTCGGGCGTGATCGGCAGATAGGGTGACATCGAAGGCGTGTGGATCGCGCCGGTTACGGCGCAGGTGATGATGACTTTGCGTTGGGCTGCCATGGATCTCTCCGGAAAGGGCTATCGGTGTTTCTTGTCCTGGTCGCGCTTGTGCGCCACCAGCGCCATCAGGCGGCGGTCGCGCCAGGCTTCGCGTGATGCGTGTTCGCTCTGGGGCATGCGCTCGCGGCGCTCGGCTTCGATGCGGCCGGCCAGTTCATCGTCCCAGGGGCGGTAGGTGACACCGCGCATCATCCCCTGCATCTTGGGGCCGTAGCGCTTGGCGTAGTCGGTGACGCCGCCGGGTGCATTGAGGTCGATGGTTTCGAACGGACCCATGAAGGCCCAGCGCAAGCCCAGACCGTCGCGGATGCACTTGTCGAGATCCTCGACGCTCACGTAACCCTCGTCCACGAGCCGCCACGATTCCTGCAGCAATGCCGCCTGCAGGCGGTTCAGGATGAAGCCCTCGATCTCTTTCTTCACGATGATCGGCACCTGACCGGCGCGTTCGTGCAGAAGGCGCGCGCGTTCCACCACCTGCGGGTCGGTGAAGGGTGCAGGCGACAGTTCCACTACCGGAATCACATGCGGCGGATTAACCGGATGGGCCACCAGGCAGCGATGCTTGCCGGGCACGTGACCGGCGAAGCGCGAGGTCTCGATGGTCGACGTCGACGAAGCGAGAATGCAGTCGGGTGCGGCCAGCGCGTCGAGGTCGCTGAACACCTGGCGCTTGACGTCCTCCCGTTCGGAAGTGTTTTCCTGCACGTACTTCGTACCCTGGAGTGCAGCGGCGAGAGTCGGCGCACCTGAGATGCGCGCTGCCACGACCGCAGGCGCTTCGCTCATGAGGCCGAAGGATCGGTACTCGGCCAGGCCTTCCCCGATCAACTTGAGCGCGTGGTCCACGGCGCCGGGCGCGCTGTCCCACAGCTTGACGGCGTGGCCCGCGCGCGCGAAGACCATGGCCCACGCGCGACCGATGAGGCCGGCACCGATGATGGCGATCTGTTCCATGTCAGCGCCGCCCGGCCGCCCGAAGGCGCTGACGCGCCCCTTTGGGGGGCAGCGAACGAAGAGAGCGTGGGGGCTGTTTCATTTTAGCGCAGCACTTCGACGTTACCGCACACGGGCAGCGATTGCCCGCTCACGTGCTTGCCGGCGTCGGAGGCGAGGAACAGGGCCATGTTGGCGATGTCCTGGGCGCTCACCATGATGCGCATCGAGACATCGGCCACCATGCGTTTCTTCTGCTCCTCGACGCTGATGCCGAAGGCCTGCGCCTTCGCCGCTGCCACGCGATCGATGCGGTCGCCTTCGACGATGCCGGGCTGGATGCAGTTGACGCGGACCTTGTCGGGACCGGCTTCCATCGCCAGGCTCTGGGTGAGGCCGACCACGCCCCATTTGGCCGCGGCATACGGAGAGCGCAGCGGAAAACCGAGTCGTCCCGCGGTGGACGACAGATTGATGATGCTGCCGCCGCCCGCTGCCTTGATCATCGGCATGCCGAGACGCGTGCAGTAGAAGATGCCGTTGAGATCGATGGCGATGCAGCGTTCCCAATCCTCGATACTGATGTCCTCGATCTTGCCCGTGGGCCCGGCGATGCCGGCGTTGTTGATGAGGACATCGAGGCCGCCCAGGATGCGCTTGACATCGGCAAACAGCGCGTCGACCTGCTTCAAGTCGGAAACGTCGCATACCGTGCTGGTGATGGCCGGCCGTGCCGCACGCAGCGCTTCCAGTGCCTTCATGTCCACGTCGCAGATGTGGACGCGGGCACCGGCATCCGCAAACGTCTCGGCCATGGCGCGGCCTATGCCGCCTGCCCCGGCCGTGATGAGCAC
The DNA here is from genome assembly GCA_019752115.1 of Gemmatimonadaceae bacterium. NCBI lineage: Bacteria > Pseudomonadati > Gemmatimonadota > Gemmatimonadia > Gemmatimonadales > Gemmatimonadaceae > Gemmatimonadaceae bacterium. Next base: position 462 of record JAIEMN010000046.1, on the reverse strand, counting down.
GCGCTTGCCCGGCACCGCGAGATCCGGCTTCATGACTGTCTCCCCCCTCGTATCGTTCTGGCGAAACGCGGAATTCTAGAGCAATCGTGCCCCGGATCAGGTTCTCGCGTGCGTGACACAGGGTTCGTCCTGGCAGACGAACACTTCGATGGTGACGTGTTCGAGGCCTGTCATGCCGCTCAACAGTGCCTTGTAGTGCTCGGCGGAACGCGGCTGGTGCGTCACGATCGACAGGATCAGGGCGCGTTGATCACCGCCTATGCGCCACAGTCGCAGATCCGCGACACGGTTGTCCGCGTCGGCTTCGATCCGTTGCACGATCTCGGCTTCGAGACTGGTGTCGTCCGATGCGTCGAGCAGCACCAGCCCGGTGCTCTTCAACAGTCCCCAGGCCCACCAGCCGATCAGTACCGAGCCGGCGATGGCGACGGCCGGGTCGAGCCACAGCCAGCCGAGCCACTT